>JAAZOE010000364.1 GCA_012797915.1 Candidatus Zixiibacteriota bacterium
ATCAGGCCGGCGGGCAGAATATCGCGCCGGAGTTCCTTGTCGCGGCAGGCAATCAGGCGGCCGCCGGAATCGAACTCATAACGGACGGATTCATTTTCCAGGACGAGCGACGACGACGTACTTGGCGTATCGGGACGGCCGGGAGCTTTGGCCAGGGTCACGAACGAGTGCGGCGGGACATGGACATGGGCAACCAGCCTGTTCTCTTCCGCCTGGGTCGGTACGACCGCCCCTGCTTCATCTTTGACGATGCCTTCGGACCATCGTTCGGGAAGCATGACGCCGCCCTCATACGGGCAGGCCAGGGTGTTGAACAGGACCAGGCTATTATCGTCCTTGGCGAACAGGGATGTCGCGACCGTATGCATCAGGAGATCGCATCGTTTCAAGGCGTCGGCGTGCTGGGCATGGGCGGTGTTGTACACCGGGTTGATACAGGATCCGGGAAGGATGTCGTGGAATTGGTTGAGGAGGGTCGTTTTCCAGATGGCCTCCAGTTCATCCTGCGGATAGGTGTCGACCGGCAAACACGACGATAGGAATTCCAAAGCCCGGAGGCGATGTTCCAGTTGACGGTTGGCCCGCTTGACCGCCGCCTGGGTGGTGAAGGTTCCGCGATGCAGCTCCAGATACAATTCCCCTACCCAGATGGGCAGGCGGTCGACATATTTGTCCAGGCCGTGGAAGAACTCTTTGGCCGTGCCGAACCGGATGCGCGGGGTCCCCTCGAGGTCGGCCATGCGCAGGCCGAGTTCGATGTATTCCTCTTTCGGGCCGCCGCCGCCGTCGCCGATGCCGAACAGGCTGATGAACTCGTCGACGACATCCTTTTCCTTGAACCGTTCCTCGGCGGCGATGACGTATTCCGGGGTCAGCGGGCTGTTGTAATTGTTCTCCGGCGGAAAATGCGTAATCACCTCGCTGCCGTCGATTCCCTGCCAGCGGAAGGTGTGATGGGGGAAATCGTTGAACTGGTTCCAGGAGAGTTTTTGCGTTAAAAAGTAATCGATGCCGCTTTGGCGGAGGATTTGCGGCAGGGCGGCGGAATACCCGAAGACATCCGGCAGCCAGAGGTTGTCGACGTCGACGCCGAATTCCTCGCGGAAGAAATTTTTGCCGTGGAGAATCTGGCGGATGAGGGATTCGCCGCCGGTGACGTTGCAGTCGGCTTCGACCCACATCCCTCCCTGCACTTCCCACCGTCCGGCGGCGATGGCATCCTTCACCCGCTCATACAGCTCCGGGTAGTGTTCCTTGACGAAGGCGTAGTGTTGGGCCTGGGAGGCACCGAAGATGTATGTCGGATAGCGGTCGAGCAGATTCAGCTGAGTGGCGAACGTGCGGCCGCACTTGCGAATGGTTTCCTCGACCGGCCAAAGCCAGGCGGTGTCGATATGGGCATGGCCGACAGCCAGAACGGAGAGGCTCGACGGCGCGGCGGGGCTTTTCAAGGCCATACGAAGGGCTTCGCGGCAGACGCGGGGATCGCCGCCGGTGCGGCCGAATTCGGCGACGGCTTCGTCGGTGATGCGGATGAGCCGGGCGCGGCGGACGCTTTTTTCAGGCAGCGCCTTGACCAGGCCGATGATGGTGCGCAAATCAAGGCGGAGGGCCCAGATGTCCGGGTCGAAGATGGCCAGGCGGGCTTGATTCAACTTGGCGTCATAGACTCCGAATCGATCAACCGCATCCTCGGCCGGGTCGAGATTGGCGAACAGACCGAACAGGGCGTTGGCGGACGCCTCGATCCAGAGATCGACCCGTTCGCCCCCCTGGCAGGGATCATACAACGGCACGATATCGCGGCCGAAATCGGAGTCGAAAACGGAACCGTTCGTGATTCCCTGCAGCGCCCGGCCATCGGGTAAAAACACCAGGCCCTCGCCGCCGACATCGAGATGAGCGATGACCGGTTTATTCCGCCACGCGGTCGGGACCGTCCCGGTCAGATGGAACCAGGCCGGCTCCCAGGCATGACCCCAGAGGCCGCCGACGGTGATGGGCCGGTATGTCAACCGAAGCCGGTCTTCAAATGAATCCGTGCGGGTGCACGAAGCCACCGCTGCCGTCAGCGGCGAGGAATCGGTCAGAATTCTCTGCCCCAGCCGGGCATACAGACGGTCGATTCGTCGGATGGTCAGGTCGGTCAGTTTCGGATCCATGGTCATTCTCCACCGGTTGGTCGGATTTCGGTCCCACCGCTGGTGCGCGGCACGAAGCCGTCATCGCGCGCGTCACGGTCGGCGGTTTTCAAACGCGCATGCATGGCGTTGATATCGCGAAAGCCGCCGATCAGGAACCAGACAATCACGATGACCGAAACGGCGATGTGGACGACCAGATACAGGCGCCAGAATTGCAGCCAGGAGGCATCGCTCACATCGTGCGTCAGATTGTAGATGGTCCCGACGATAAAGATCAGGAGCCAGGCGCCGGTCCAGACGTAATTCAGGATGTAAATGATTTTGTCCCCCCGCGTGAACTCTTTGCCCATGCCGAGTATTTTCCATCCCCTGGAGGGAATCCGGTCGACGACGGTCGACTCGCCGGTGACGGTGTATTGTCCGCGGTGCAGGAGGCGGTCGAGGTCGTATTCCTCCCGTTTGCCCAGCAGGGAAACGCCGATATAAACGAGGCCCGCGCCGGCCATGCTGATCATCCAGAACCACTGGCCGTTGATGAAGAAATTGGGGATGATCTGATGGATGATGATGCCGGCGACGGCGATGCCGGAGCCGGTGATCATGGCCGCCCAGGCGGCGGCGGTGGTGCCCCGTTTCCAGTAGAGGCCGCCGATGATGATGGCCCCGGAACCGCCGGCGAAAATCGCCCCGGTGATGGCGAAGAAGAGGAAGATGTATTCACTCTGCTTGAACAGCAGGCTGAAGAAAAAGGCGAAGACACCGACGCCCACGATCGCCCAGCGCAGGACACGGAGGTGCTGGTGCGGCTCGAACGGCTTCTTTCGAAGCGGCATGAGGACATCCTGGATGAGAATACTGCCCCAGGAGTGCATGTAGGCGTCGAGCGTGCTGATGCTGGCGGCCAGCATCATGGCGGCGAACGCCCCGATCAGGCCGCGGGGAAGAATGTGGGTCAGCACCAGCGGAACCTTCAACTGGCTCTGCACGGCGGAGCCGTCGATGCCCGAGAGGGTGGTGTTGACGGCGCCGGTGACGGCGGCGAAGTCGGGGTGATTGAGAACGGTGTAGGCGATGATCGGTACGAAGAGAAACATGATATTCATCGGGAGATTGCGCCAGGCGGTCAACACACTGCCCATCTTGGCCTCATGCGCGGATTTGGCCGAGGCGTTGTAGGCCTGCGTGCCCTGCCAGGACATGGTGCCGTAGATGACGCCGACCACCCCGATCAGAAAGTACCAGAGGTTGAAATCCTCCACCTGGCTGGTCTTGAACGGATTAATCAGCGAGGCGTTGGCGGGGGCGGTCGATAAGGCCTGCTCGATATGGCCCCAGTCGAAGGAGAAAAACAGGTAGACGATCATGAGGACGAAGACGCCGTAGACGAAAACCCCCTGGAAAAAATCGGCATAGATGACCGAAACCTGACCGCCGCTCAGGACAAAGTACAGCGAAATTCCCAGCAGAAGCAGCATCATAAGCGGAAACATCCCGATCTGCAGGCCGAAGAGGGTGATGGTTTCCGGGAGACCGCAGAAATAGATGAAGAAGCGGGCCTCGACGGCCGGAAAGATGCCGAAATTGACGATACCGGAGAGAAAGGCGATCATGCCGGTGAAAATCCGGAAGTTGCGGCTGTAGCGGGCCTCGAAATACTGGGCCAGGGTCAGCGAGCGGGTCTGGCGGAAGCGATAGATGACCCAGCCGGAGACGGTGATGATGAGGATGACCAGGGTCATGGTCATACCCCACCAGGACAGGGAGAAACCGGCGATGAGATTCATCTCCAGGTTGCCGATGACGGTGATGGCGCCGATGCCGGCGGCGCCGCTGGCGACGCAGAGCAGATAGCGTCCGGCAGTGCGCCCGGCGGCCAGAAAGTCGGCCACGCTTTTCATCAGCCGTTTGCTGATTTCAACGGAGAGGATCATCAGGGCCAGGGCGACGGCAACGATGGTCCAGTCAAGCAGGGTCAGGTTCATGCGCGCTCCGAATCAAGGGTGTCGATCGCGATCAGATGCATCATATCGGTTGGAATCGTTCGGCTCATCGGAGTTCCCGGCGCAGCCGGCCATCCTGGGTGATGGATACCGTCGTGGTACTGTCGGGGCTGAGGCCGACGGCCTCGAAGATATCGGCTGCCGCAGTCAGTCTGAGCAATGACGAAGAAAACGTCGCTGACGAACTCAGATCCAACCGGGAAAAGTCGGCCGTGAAGGCCCCCTGATGTTGCCGATACTCCCGTTCGGCATAATAAAGGGAATACAGTTGCCAGCGGAGCGGTTCGGTCGGGTCGGGCTGAAAGTCGACCGTTTGTGTTCCTATGGCGTTCGTCGTGAACTGAACGATTCCCCACATTTCGGGATAGTGCATGTTGACCAGCCCCTGCGGCGACCAGACCCAGTTGTCCTCCGGCAGCGGCTTGCCGGTAGTTGAATCGGCCAGTTTTCTATAGCGATCGTTGTTAACTTCGGTGCGCCATTCGACGCGGGAGAAATTCAGGCGCCATTGATCGCCATCCATCGGAGGCGCGTCTTTATGGGCGCATTCCCGCAGGACGGCCCAAGGAAGGGCGATTTCGACGCTCCAGCCGCTGTCGCGGTCGCCCGGTCTGTTGATTGTGCCGTGCACGGCGACGGCCGTCTTCAGCCCCGGAATATCCCAGGCGTTGACCGCCGGGCCGCCGTCGCGATACGGCTTTATCAATAACAGATCCCAGACGGTATTCAGGGCGTTCAGTTCCAGTTCGTAGTATTCGTGGGTGTCGCCATCGGGGTCAATAAAGACCTCGAAATCGTTGTCATAAAAGATAACGGCGTCGCGCTGAGTCAATATACCCCAAACGTCCGGTTCTTCCAGTTCAGCGGCGATATAGAAGTGGGTGGAATCCCAAAGCATCTTGGCGCGGGTTTCAAACCGCGGCACCGGCTTCAGATTTCCCTCGATATCAACGAACGATTCCGTCCAGGACGCCTTCCGCCAGGACGATTCATCCAGACGGCCATCGATAACGATGGGAACATCGGTGCGGTAGCAGACATAATGCCGGGGGTTATAAGCGATTTGCGGGCGCGGAAAGGGGGCGATTCGGTCGGATTTCGCCGGCGGGGAAATGGTCGTCGTGTCGGGGCAGCAGCCGACCATCAGGGTCATCAATATTGATATGACGAGAAGCACCGGAATAGCCGTCCGTCCGAGATAATCCCGCAGCAAGCTGTGGGGCACCCGTCTCGACGACAAGCGGTGGGGTACCGGCACCATTCTCCCGCTGCATGCTGGGAAGTACCACGATTGCAATCCCTCTTTTATTCCGTATGGCATGCGGCCAGAAGCTCCCTTATTGTGGTGATGGCCAGGCCGACACAGGTGTCGGCCGCGCCGTAATAAATCAGCGCCTCGCTTTGTTCCTCGGCGAATCCGTCGTGATCAAACTCGCGGACAATCAGGCCGGTGGGGAAGACGACATTGGGCACCTGCCCGGTCAGTTCATACAGCTCGCGCGGTTCCAGGATGTTGTATTTGCTGCGGGCGACAAT
Organism: Candidatus Zixiibacteriota bacterium; assembly: GCA_012797915.1. Classification (GTDB taxonomy): domain Bacteria; phylum Zixibacteria; class MSB-5A5; order GN15; family JAAZOE01; genus JAAZOE01. The sequence goes on from JAAZOE010000364.1 coordinate 5,681, forward strand.
CCGGTCGGGATGGTCGAGGTCCAGCAGTGCGACCCCGGCCTGATAGATGTTGGCGGCGGCGAAATGAGTGGCGACGCCGTGGTAAATATGGAGCCATCCTTTGCGGGTTTTTACCGGCGGGGGCCCGGAACCGATCAGTTCATCCCAATAATGCCACCGGCCGTTCATGACCGGCCCCACCTCGGCCCAATGGCGAAGATCGGAGGACGCGGCCAGGTAAATCCGGTCGCCGGTATCGACCCCGCCTTCCAAACGGGTCCGATTGGGGCGGTAGAGCATCAGGTATTGGCCGTTGACTTTCTCCGGGAAAAGGACGCCGTTGCGGGCGTCCCCATCGAGCGGAACGCCGAGGAATTCGTATGCTCGGAAATCAGTCGTCTGGGCCAGGCCGATCCGACAGCCATTATCGGTGTCGATGGCCAGGGTTATATAGTAGATTTCACCGATCTTCGTGATCCGAGGGTCATAGACATGGTAGATGGTTCGGCCGGCGGTCCCGATTCCCGTCCATTGGATCGGCGAAGCGTGGATATCGAAGGCGACGCCGTCGCGGCTGGTGGCCG
>JAAZOE010000365.1 GCA_012797915.1 Candidatus Zixiibacteriota bacterium
GCCAACCGGTGGCAGGACAGGTTTGCCTCACCCTCAGCGACGATTCTGTGATTACCGGATCGATCATGGTTGCCGACAGCTGCGGCCGGACCGACGTCGCGACACTGGTTGTCACTGCCACGGTCAACACGGCGCCGGTCGTGAGCGTGGCTGTTGCCTCGCCGCAGTTCCTGTGTCAACCCGGGGCCGAGGTTTGCGCCAAGCTGACGATTGTCGACCCCGACAACGGTCTGTCCGGCACCAGCACGATCGGCACTGTGCGTCTGTCCGACAGCACTGTGTGTTTCATTGCCGATACGGCCGGCCAGTACTGCAACCGGGTGATTCTCTCCGACAGCTGCGGTTTGACGGATACGGTATCATACTGCGTGGAGGTCATCATCAACCAACCCCCGGTTTGCCATTTACCCGGAGATACAACGTATGAGCAGTGCGAACCGGTGCAAATCTGCCGCCCGGTATCGGCCACCGATGCCGACGGCAATCTGACCGACTGCCGGATCGTCTCCGGCCCGGGAGAAATGATCGGCGGCAACTGGTGTTATACCCCGATCGCTTCCGGGACGGCTACGGTGACGATCCGATGCACGGATGCGTGCGAGGCAACCTGCGAGGGAAGCTTTGCAACCACGTTCGTCCTGGATCAACCGCCGTCAGTGACCTGCCGGGTCGATACCTCGTTTGTCATGCCGGACCTGTACGAGGTCTGCCTGAACGGGTTCGCATGCAGCGACCCCGACGGCGACCTGATTTCCTGTGCCAGCAATATGGGGCCGATCGTCGACGGCGAGATCTGCTTCGTACCGGTAGAGGGATTGAATGTCATCGTCGTAGCGGCGGAAGACGCCTGCGGAAAAACAGCGATCTGCACAACGCTGGTGACCGTGATTACGGTGGAACAGTGTCCGATCATCCGGTTGGAGAAAACGGAAGGCACCCTGCAGGGTCATTATGAAAACCTGCAAGTGACCATTGAGAACGGCGGTTGCCTCCAGATCGCCGGGTTCGATCTGTTGATCGGATATGATGCTTCGGCGCTGACGTTCGTCCAGGCGACGGCCGGGGAGCTGCTGACCGACTGCGGCTGGGAATACTTCACCTATCGATATGGCCCGGACGGCAATTGTGAGTCGGGGTGTCCGTCGGGAATGCTCCGGCTGGTGGGGCTGGCGGAGACCAACAACGGCCCGAGTCATCCCTCGTGTTACGGCCCCTCCGATGGGGGTGTTTACACCCTGGCCGACCTGACCTTCCTGGTCTCCAATGACCGGACGTTCGAATGCCAGTATGTCCCGGTCTATTTCTACTGGCTGGATTGCGGCGACAACTCGGTGTCGAATATCGACGGCGACAGCCTGATTATCGACAGCCGCATTTACAATTTCGAGGGCGGAATCATCTGGGATGAATTCGACGACGACCAGTATCCCGATGGCGGTCGGACGGCGTATTCCGGCGCTCCCGACGCCTGCCTGGAGGGATTCAAGATCACGCCGTACCGCTGCCTCGAGTTCTGGAACGGGGGCGTGGATATCGTCTGCGCCGATTCGATCGACGCCCGCGGCGATCTTAACCTGAACGGTATCGCCAATGAAATCGCCGATGCCGTGATGTATACCGGCTATTTCGTTCAGGGGCTGACGGCGTTTTCATCGCCGGAAGCTTCGATCGCGGCCTCGGATGTCAATGCCGACGGCATTGCTTTGTCGGTGGCCGATTTGGTTTATTTGATCCGGGTTATTGTCGGCGATGCCGGTCCCTACGCCAAGCCGCTGCCGGATGCCTTCTTTGCCGTAGAGGTGCGGGCGACCGCGGAGGGTCTCGAAATCGGATATGAAGCGTCATCCGAAGTCGGAGCGGCGCTCCTGACGTTTGTCGTCGATGGCGCCTGCGGGACGCCGATGCTCGGCGACGGAGCTGCGGGGATGAGTCTTCTCAGCGGCATCAGGGATAAGGAGCTGCGGGTCCTGATCTATGATATCGGCTCGCATGGCATTGCGGCGGGACGAAACGTCCTGGTGACTATCCCCGGAGACGGAATCGCCCTGACTGCGGTCGAAGCGGCCGACTATTTCGGCGGGGCGATGACGACAACGACGCGCAGCCTCCCGACGAATGACGAGTTGCTGCAAAATTATCCCAACCCGTTCAACCCGACAACGGCGATCCAACTCACCCTGGCGTCGGCGGCGGAGTGGACCGTCGATATCTACAATATCGCCGGGCAGAAGATCCGGCAATATGCAGGCCGGTCGGATGCCGGTTTGGTCGAGGTCATCTGGGATGCCACCGATTACAATGGCAACCGGGTTGCTTCCGGCATCTACCTCTACCGCGCAACGGCCGGGAACTTCACGGCGACCAGGAAAATGGTGTTGATGAAGTAATCCGGCACAAGAGGAATGGCAAAAAAGCCCCTCATCATGAGGGGCTTATTGTTTGCGGGACTTGCCCCCGGGATCATCCTTTTTCGGGGGAAATGATGGCATACACAGATGATTCGTAATCGCGCCGTTTCCCCAGATACATGCGCAATGCGGGTTGGCCATAGACGAACCCGAAGCGAAGCGCCATACTCACACTTTGGCGGTTGATTTCGGGGATACCCATAGCCAGCCGTTTGTCGCCCAACGCGTCAATGATGGACGAGAGAACCGCCTCGGCCGCAGCCGGGGAATCGGCGATCAGCGGTCCAATGGAGCGGATGTCGTTGGCCCGTTGACGGACAAAGGCATAGCCGCTGACGGCCCCGCTCCCGGCGGTAAACAGGGTTTCGTTGAACTCTTCGTAATACCGTCCGAGAATCCGACTTCGATCCAATCCTGTCCTCGTATAATCGAATTGGGCGATGGTATCGAGTGGGGCCGGATGTTCAGGCGCCGTATGAGCCGGTATCATTTGATCGGGCGGTCTCCATAACCGCAGGGACAGGTACTTGTCCCGAAAACCGAGGCGGCGGTAAAGCGGCAGGGCGGGAATGACGCCGTCCAGTTCCAGCGTTTCGGCTCCCCGACGCAATTGAAAATCCATGGCCCGGCGCATCAATGCTTCGCCGATTTTCCGGCCGCGACATTCCTCGGGCACAATCAGTGAACTGAGGAAGGCATACGGTCCCTGGCCGGTTGAACAGATCATACCGACCCGGAGGCCGTTTTCCCAGGCGATGAAACATCCTTCCGGTTCGAAAATGGTCAAGCGCACAAAATCTGCGCGTTGCTGGAACCATTTCTCCCGCGTGGTCATCTCGATGGCGAAATCGAAATCGCCTTCGGTCATTGTCCGTATTTCCGGCATGGGTACTCCTGTCCACGAGTAAATATCGTGATTTTATAACGACTGGGGAAGAGGAGAGTTTCCCGGGGCCGGTCGAGATGACCGGCCCCGGTGAAATCAGTCCGGAATTGCGACCAATGGGCGCAGGATCTGTTAGAGGATGGCAGCGATCCGGTCCACTGCCTCGCCGAAGTAAATTCATGGAGTCTCCGTGTAATGGCAAAAGATTTCATAATAAAAAAGGCGGCCACCAGGCCGCCCTTTTTGCATTCGAAGCAATCTTTTTGGAAAAACAACTACCTTCTGAACCGCCGCGCCGCCAAGCCGACCAGGCCGAGGCCGACGAGGACCAGCGTCCCGGGCTCGGGCACCGGATTCTCGGGAACCAGATCGGAGAAGAAATTCAATTGGAACCCGGACTGGCTGACATGCCGCTCGGCGAAGAAGATGTCGATGTCGTGCCAGCCTTCGGTCAGATTCACGGTGTAGTTGGTGTAGGTCATGCCATGAACACCGCCGAGGTCGAGGACGAGCTGACCATCGATGAACAGCCAGGAATCGTCATCACTGCCCATGGTGTAATCATACGACTTGTCGGCGTCGACATAGAATGTCCCGTCCCAATGAACGGCGAAATCATAGGGATCACCCGGGAGGCCGGTGTTGACCGGGAACCAGCTCGAGGCGAAATTGCTCTGCAAGTCGGCATCGGAATCGACCCGGCTGAAGACCTCGTAGCTCGGATCCCACCAATCCCACTGCAAAACGCGGGTGGCGCCGTAGGCCGTCAGGGTCGGCGCATCGCCGGTCAGCGTGTTTTGCACGTATCCGGGATCGAAACCGGTAATCCACCGTTCCATATCAGGATGGGTCGAGGGGAGGTTATAGTAAGTTCCGAGTAATCCAGCATTGGCGCCAGCCGCCAGGAACATCGCGATCCCAATCAGTACAAGAA
>JAAZOE010000366.1 GCA_012797915.1 Candidatus Zixiibacteriota bacterium
CAGAATCAGCACCCCCAAAACGTCCGGGATGATGCGGGTGAGCAGTTCCGGCATCAGGGCGTCGAACACCGGAGCGCCGTTGGTGAACGCCAGGGGGGCAACCTCGGGCGTGAGGAAGAACCGCGTGGTCACTCCGGAGAAATAGCCGATGCCGGTGATAATCAAGGCAAACGCGGTCGAACCGACCATGCCGATATGGATGGCGCGCGTATCCCGGATGGCATAGAACTTCTGGATCAGATGGGGCATGGCCATGGGGGCGATGCTGGTCAGGAAGACGAGGCTGAAAAGCGGCCACCATCCCGGCGGGCCGATCGGCGCGGCCAGCTTGGGATCGATGGCCTTGATGCCGTCGATGATGGGACCCAGGCCGTGGCTTTTGTTCAGGATGCTCCACAACAGCACCCCCACGCCCAGCAGCATGATGATGCCGAAAATGACGTCGATCAACGTCATCGACTTGTACCCGCCCATCACCAGATACATGGCCGTAAATCCGCCCATCAGCAGCAGGGCCACGGTGAATTCGATCCCGAAGGTCGATCGGAACAGGTACGACAGGCCGATGAAAACGGCCGCCGAGTAGGGGATGAAGAAAATAAAAATGCAGATCGAGGCGTACAGCTTTAAAAATGGGCTGTCGTATCGCTTTTCGAAAAACTCGCCGAGGGTTTGCGCCCCGGTGTCCAGCGACATCCGCTTGATGCGCGGCCCCAGAAGCCACCAGACGGTTAAAACCCCGACGAAGGTGTTGCCGACGGCGATCCAGACTCCCGAGAGCCCGAACCCCCAGCCGACCTGGCCGGCGAAGCCGATAAACATCACCGCCGAGAAATAGGCCGCCCCATAGGTGAAGGCGGTCATCCAGGCCCCGACCGTGCCGCCGCCGAGGAAATAATCGGTAAACGACCGGGTCTTGCGAAGCCCGACCAGACCCACCCAGATAATCATCAGGGCGTAGGCCACCAGAATGATGATTTTCAATGTCATGACAAACCTTGCCTCAGTTGCCAATCGATTCGATCCTTGAGCGTCAGTATACCACGATGACCCGCTCCGGGCAAATGAAAACCGCCGCCGCATTCCCGGCAGTCTGATGTCAATCAGGGGCAGGGAACGACGAAACGAATCGGACCTTGACCGGTCGTTTCCAACCGCTCTCCGGGCCGGATGGCTGCATGGCCCCCCCTGGGCATCAAGTCTCAAGGCGTCGACCGGCGGTGGCGACGACACCAGCCTCACCACCGCCGGGCGTTGACCCGCTACGTGCGGAAAAAAACCGATGGGAGAATCTTGGCGGAATTTTGTCTTCCCAAATGACTATCGTAGCCCGGTGCCGACCGAAAGCTCCCGTACCAGCGGTACAGTAATAGACACATGGTTTAATGCTGGAACTTGAAGATGAAATCCACGCCGCTGGACTTTTCGTCCCCCTGCAACAACTGCAGAAACAGGTGTTTGTTCAATTCGTATTCCAGGGTTACGATCTCCGGCGTCGCCTCCTGCTCCTGCGTCTGGCCGACCGACCGCTGATAGCTCATGAACAGATTATTGGTCAGGTATTTGCCGACCGTCATCGTGGCCGCGGCCAGACTGCCCTGCGAACTGATATCGACCACGTCCAGCCCGAGCTTGCTGCCGAGGGTTTGCGAGAGTTGGTTGGAGAGCATATTGGCGGCCGCTCCTTTGGCCAGGTCGGCCTGCGCCGCCCCGGCATCGGACTGCTGGCCTGAGGTCAGCTCCTCCATGCTGCGGCCGTACATGACATAGGCGATAGCGTCCTTTTCCTCGATGACGTTGTCGTCGATCGTGAACTGCAACACGGGAGTGAACGCCTTGCCGGAGACATCCAGCTTAAGCGTCTTCTTTTCCCGGTCGGCGGTGCGGAAGATGTACTGCGCCTGCATGGCCACCTCCGGATTGTATTCCGCCCCGCCCTGGAACAACAGGCTTCCCTGAAGGATGGTGAATCGTTTGCCGTAGAGGTTGTACTGCCCGCGCATGATCTTCAGGGGCCCAAACAGTTCGAAATCGGGACCGTTCTTGACCAAGTCGAGATCCCCCTCGCCGATCTCGAGATTCATGTCGGGACTCCGCAGCCAGGTGTTGCGCGGGATGGTGACCTTGAACTGGCCGCGCAGATGCTTGTACCAATCGACGGCCGTCGTGTCGATCTCACCCTGCCTGATTTTCAAAGCGGCCGTCGAATCGGTCAGCGTGTCAGCCGCCAGCGTCGCTTTGACCAGAAGCGGCATCGACTGATCGGCCGCGGCCTGGGCCGCGGCGGCTTCCTCCATCAGAGCCGGAAGATAAAGACTGGAACGCAGCACCGTGATGGTCCCGGCGAATTTCGGTTCCAGACTGTTGCCGGTCAGCCGGCCATCGCCGGACATCTGCACCTGGTAATCCTTGCTGCGGACCAGGTAGAACTCATTGGCCAGAAAATCGAATTGCGTCGTCTTGATCACCCCGGTCAGCATATCCTTCTCGAACTGCAGCGTACCCGTACCGGTCAGCACCCCCTTGTCCCGCCGGACCTGCAAGGTGTCCAGCGTCACCGTCGCATCCGTGATCGACAGGTTGGTCAGGATGTCTTTGTATTCCATCCCGTACCGGGGCAGGGCGAAGGTACCGTCGCGCAGACCGCACCCGCCGCTCACCGCGGGCGCATCGACCGTGCCGGCGATGGCCAGGTCAGCCGTGATGAACCCGTCCACGTTCTTGAACTCCTGGCCGGAGGCCTGAATGATAGACAACGGCAGGCCGGCGGTCGCGATTTTCACCTCGAACGGCCGGTCGCGGTACAGCCGGTCGCCTTCGCCGGTCAATGACAGATTGACCGGCGCAAAGCCCGTGATCGCCAGGCTGTCCCCCTGATGCGGCAGAAGCGATGAGCTCCAGGTCAGCCTTTCCTCGTCATAGTCGAAACCAAGATGGAGCGCGCGATACGAATACTGGTTGACCAGACCGCTGTCGATGGATAGCCGTCCGGTGAGAACCGGGGATACGGCCGTTCCGCCGAGATGGGTCTCGGCGGACAACTGTCCGGCGATCGTATCCGGCGGATCGAACGCCTCCAACAGATGGTCGAGAGCCAGACGATCGACCGTCAGGGCAAGGTCTTCCCGGCCGGTCATCGAGAAGACCCCCGCCAGTGAGATGGATTGCTCGTCGCCGCCGGGATCAAGCGGCGAACGAAG
>JAAZOE010000367.1 GCA_012797915.1 Candidatus Zixiibacteriota bacterium
CGGGCCCGGGTAGTCAAAAGACTGATCAAGGTTTCCGACTGCAAGAAATTCATGTTGGCCGGGGCGTTTTCAACCGCATGCGGGGAAATCGCGGTTCTCAACTCCAACGGCGTGCGAGCGTATCAACCGCTCAGCACGGCCGGTATCAATATCGTGGCCATGTCCGATACTTCGTCCGGTTTCGCGGCCGGGCTGTCCCGCCAGGTGAATAAGCTCGATTTCGACCTCCTGGCCCGTCGGGCGGTCGATACCTGCGATCGCGCCCAAAATCCCCGATCGGTCGAACCGGGCGACTACGAGGTCCTGCTCCAACCGGCGGCGGTGGCCGAACTCCTGGAATGGATGACGTACATCGGCTTTGGGGCCAAGGCATTCCGCGAGAAAAGCTCATTTCTGTCCGGCAAGATCGGCCGCAGAATCATGTCGCCGTTGATTACCATCGCCGATGACGCCTACGACAACGACGCCATGGCCTTTCCGTTCGATATGGAGGGAGTGCCCAAGAAGAAGGTCCCCCTGATTACCAAAGGGGTAGCCAAAGGGGTCGTCTATGATTCCTACTACGCCCGAAAGGACCGCGTCAAATCCACCGGCCACGCTTTCCCGGCCGATGAAAACACCGATGGTCCCTTGCCGCTCAACCTGGTTATGGCTCCCGGCAAAACCCCGCGGGAGAAAATGATCGAGAAAGTCAAGCGGGGCATTCTGGTGACCCGGTTCCATTACATCAACGGATTCATCGACACCCCCAAAGCGGTGCTGACCGGGATGACCCGCGATGGCGCCTTCCTGATCGAAAACGGCGATATCGTCGGGGGAATAAAAAACCTTCGCTTCACCGATTCAATGACCCGGGCCTTTGGCACGGCTGTAGCGGTTTCCCGGGAGCAGGAACTGGTGGAGTCCTGGTGGAGCTCGGTCGGGTGTATCCGCGCCCCGGCCCTTCATCTTGGCTCCTTCCGTTTCACCGGCAAGACCGGTTTTTGAGGGTCGGGACTATGCCGGAAAGCCCTTATTTTTTAAGGCTTTTCCAGGCGGGGCGAAACTTGTAGCGACGGGGATTCGTAGAATAAGCCGGGACAGCTTTGACGGAGGACAGGGTATGCCGAAGATGGTCATTGTGGCGCTGATCGCGGCGGTCGTGTTTTGCCTGACGTTCCTGCTTGGTGTGGCCACGGTCAGGGCCGGCGATCGGATCATCGACCTGCACGACATGCAGGAGGGGCTGACGGTAACCGGATTCGAAATCGGGTCCGCTCAGAGCGCGACGATTGAAGGGGTCGGTTTCGGTTCGGCCAAGGGGACCAGCTTCTATTCGTACGGATGGATCATCAACGCCGCCACCCGACGATTGGTCTGGTCGATGAACGAGGATTGTCCCGATCCGAACAAAATTTCCGACGATCTGTATGAGTGCCGGGCGGAGATCAAACTGCCCGCGGGGCGATACGAAGCGTATTATTTCATCTCCGACCCGTCCAATTTCATGCCCGGCAGCGGCGATATTTCGGTCAATGACCTCGGGGACCTGATCGAAATCATCGGCGAGGCCATCAAACTCTCCTCCGATGATAAACAGACCATCAGCCAGGAAGACCTCGAAGAACTGACGTTCACCATAACACTCGAACAACAGGCAACGGTGTTCACCCCGGCGTTTCATGCTCCCGAGGGGGCGATCGTGACGTTCAATGCCCCCGGAAAAAACGCCTATCTCCACCAGGGATTCACACTCACCCGCGAAACCGGCCTGAAAGTTCAGGCCATCGGCGAATACTCCGAATCCTACGACCTCTTCGTCGATGGCGGCTGGATCATGGATGCCGATACCAGGAAAAAAGTCTGGACGATGGACAAATGGAACACCGAATGGGCCGACGGGGCGCGTAAGAACCGCCTGTTCGACGGCACGGTGACTTTGCCGGCGGGAAACTATATCGCCTATTACGTCACCGATGACAGCCATCATCCGGAGGCCTGGAATTCACCGCCGCCGGCCGATCCCCTCAATTACGGCCTGGTGGTCTCCGTCGCTCAGCCGACGGATCTGGCTTCGGTGAAACCGTTCGATGAGCATGTGAACGAAACGCCCATCGTGACCATCACCGGCGTCGGCAACAGCGCCTTCGAAAAGAAAGGCTTTACCCTTAAAAGGCCGTCCAGGATTCATATTCTGGCGTTGGGAGAGAAAAGCTATTCCGGCGATGAATTGGCCGATTACGGCTGGATCATGAACGCCGACGATGCCGAAAAAGTCTGGGAGATGACCGGCGACAACACCGATTTCGCCGGCGGCGCCGCCAAGAATTGCCGTTTCGACGGCATCATCGAACTCCCTCCCGGCACCTACATCGTCTATTATCGCACCGATGATTCCCATGCCTATGGTTCCTGGAACGCCGAACGGCCGCTGGATTATCGCGACTACGGCATCTCGTTGTTCGGTGTCGGCAAGGAATTCTCCTCGTCCGATTTCACCCTGCACGACACCTTCGCGCCGACCGGCAACATCCTGGTGAATCTGACCGGCCTGGGAGACGACGAAGACGTCGACCAGGATTTTACCCTTTCCAAACCGACCGAAATCAAGATCACGGCCCTCGGCGAAGGCAAGGGCAGTACGATGTACGACTACGGCTGGATCGAAGATGAACGCGGCCATACCGTCTGGGAGATGACCTTCGCTAAGACCCGCAATGGCGGAGGAACCTCCAAGAACAGGCTGGTCATCGACACGATCACCCTCCAGAAGGGAACCTACACGGCCCATTTCGTGACCGATGATTCCCATTCCTATGCCGGATTCAACGCCTCGCCGCCCGATGACCCGGAACGGTGGGGCCTCATGATAACGGCGCGGTAAGCGCCGATTATTAGCCTAACCCTCCTGACCGAAAGCGCGGGGGCCATCCGAGGTTCCCGCGCTTTTCTTGATGAATCTGATCAACGGAAGCAGGAAGCGCGTCCCCGCATAAAAATCCTATGCTGGTTCATTGTCCGGTAATATGGGTTCGATCTTTTGATCATAAAATGAACGCAAGACAAGAATCGTACTTGATTGGAATCTGTGTATTTGCCTGCCGAGCCACAAACAAGAGGTTGCAGTAATAATGGCCACAGCCTCCATTAATGCTATTTTTCGCCAATTTGCAGGCGTCAAGTCGATGGCGCTTAGCATTGAATGCCCATCCCGAAAAGCAGATCGCAATGCAAATAGCGAAAGAACATCACAGATGATTAGCACGAGGATGGTAATCGCGGGTAGATAATACATGCTGCCAAATGCGACCCGGACCAGACTTGACCTTGCATCGGTCTTTGTATGAACAACAGCGCTGATCGGGTCGTCATTGTTTGATATTAGGGCAAAAACTTGGAGTGATGATATTCCATAAAACAAGTATTTTGCTGTCACCGGTTCAGTTGGATTATCCACGGCCAGAGTCAATGCACGACCGATCAAGTGATTATCCCGGCGCATGGCGTAATACAACCATACGCTCAAGACAGTCAACCCGATCGAGCCGATTATTGTACCATCGACCACGTGGAACTTTATTCCGAGCAGGGGGATAGATATGAAGCCGCTATCAACCCAAAGCCCGACTAGTTGTTCCTGAGCTTTGGCCACGACGATCGGCGTTCCCCAGTTATCCATTAATGCGATGGCCCGAAGCCATGAAAAATAAAGATTGTAGCACGCTGTCAAAAGGGCCACAGAACATATGGTTACTGCCGAGACAATCCACCGGCATCGACGTCCGGAAAGCCGGATAGTTTCCACAAAGAACTCGGCCAGAGTCTGGTTCATAGAGGTCCCCTCCAAATGTTAGGCGCGTCCAGATTGATTCAATTATGGTAGGTATAGATTATGGTTTTTATCGGCGGTTGTCAATCGGAAAATGACCTGAAAAAAGCACTCCGTGCCAATTATAATGACATGCCGGTCCTGGCTTGAAGTTAAAATATTGCCCCATTCAGACGAGGCGGATATCCATGCTTGACGAAAGCGACGACTGGCAAATCTGTTCCTCATCGGTCGAACTTCCTATTGACCGAATCCCCGCCGCTCCATAAATTGCCCTCGGCAATGCGGCACCGAGCCGTCGCCCATTGCTCTCTATATCTTTGACAGGAAAGTACCGATATGCTCAGTAATCCGGCGATTGGCCCGGCCCTGACCCGAAGACCACCGACAAGGGGTGTCATGTATGAGGCTGTACGAATTCGAGGGAAAATTCCTTTTCCGCAAGTTCGGCATTCCGGTCCCCGATGGGACCCTGGCCGGCGATCCCGACGCCGTCCATGATATCGCCGCCAAGCTCAATTGCCCGGTCGTCCTCAAGTCGCAAGTCCTAACCGGGGGGCGGGGCAAGGCGGGGGGAATTCAGATCGCCCAGAATCCGGATGAAGCCAAGGAAATCGCCAAACGGCTCTTCGGCCTGAAAATCAACTCCTACCCGGTGGAACGGCTTCTGGTCGAACCGAAACTGGATATCGCCGCCGAGTATTATCTCGGGGTGACCATCGATCGCGCCAATTACAAGCTGGTCATCATCGGTTCCCCGGCCGGAGGGATCGATATCGAGGTCACGGCCGAACGAGACCCTGACAAGATCATCCGGCTGGTACTCGATATCGACGAACCGCTGTACCGGTTCGATGCCCTCTATCTGGCCAAGCTGATCGGGTTCGAGCGCGCCCAATACAAAGAGGCCCAGAAGATCATGATGGCGCTGTTCGAGTTGTTCAAATCATATGATGCCAAACTGGCCGAGATCAATCCGCTGGCGCTTTTGGCCGACGGCAGTCTTGTCGCCGCCGACGCCCGGATGTCGCTCGACGATGACGCTCTGTTTCGTCATCCCGACCTGAAGGAAATGGGAATCGAGAAACGCCACGAGGAAGGGGAACTGACGCCGCGCGAGAAGCAGGCGACCGAATGGGGGATACCGTACCTCGATTTGGACGGCACCATCGGGATGTTTCCCGGCGGGGCGGGGTTCGGCATCATGGGGAACGATTTCATCAACTACTTCGGCGGCCGACCGGCCAATTTCATGGACAGCGGCGGCGGGCCGTCGCCCGAGCGGATCGCCCGGATGCTGATTCTCCTGGATGAAAACCCCAATGTCAAAGCGATTTTCGGGGCGCGGTTCGGCGGCATTTCCCGGTGCGATGATTTCGCCCGCGGGGTGGTCAAGTTTCTCACCGAGCACGGATTGTCCAAGCCGATGGTCATGCGGATGACCGGCAACATGTGGCAGGAGGGGGTGCGCATCTTCGAGCAGGCCAAGTACGCGCATCCGGAGCTGTTCAGGCATATCGAATTCCACGGCATCGAGACGCCGATCGAACAGATCGCCCGTCGCGCCGTGGAGCTGGCCGGGGAGGTGCGCTGATGGCGATCATCGTCAATGCCGAGTCGCGCGTGATGGTGCAGGGGATCACCGGCGAGACCGGGGCCTACCATACCGAGCGGATGATCAATTACGGCACCAACATCGTCGGCGGAGTCACGCCCGGAAAAGGCGGGCAGAAGGTCCACGACCGGCCGGTGTTCGATACGGTCATGGAATGTGTCGAGTACACCCGCGCCGATACCACGGTTATCTTCCTGCCGGCGGCGTTTGTGAAAGAGGCGGCCATCGAGGCGATCCGCGCCGGGGTGCGATACGTGGTCGTCATCCCCGA
>JAAZOE010000368.1 GCA_012797915.1 Candidatus Zixiibacteriota bacterium
ACCAGCATCAAAAGCGACCCGACCATGGTGAAGAGCACGAACTTGATGGCGGCATAGAGTCGCCGCTGGCCGCCCCAGACACCGATGAGGAAATACATCGGCACCAGCATCACTTCCCAGAAGACATAGAACAGGAACAGGTCCAGCGCGGCGAAGACGCCGATCATGCCGGTTTCCAAAAGGAGGATGGTGGCATAGAAGCCGCGGACCGATCTATCGACGGCGGAGAACGCCGACAGGATGGAGATGGCGGTCAGGAAGGTGGTCAGCAGAATCAGCAGCAGGGAAATGCCATCGATCCCCAGATGGTAGCCGATGCCGAACTGCGTCACCCAGGGGAGGTTGACTTCGAACTGCATGCCGGCGGCGGCCGAATCGAAATCGAACCACAGGCCGATGGAAAGGATGAAGGTCGCCACGGCAAACAGCAACGCCAGGCGGCGGATGAGGGCGTGCTTCTCCTTGGGGACACAAAGCAGCGCCCCGACGCCGATCAGCGGCAGGAAGATCACCCATGTCAAGAGTTGGCTGCCCATCATCTCATCTCACCATCAGGTAGCCGATCACCAGGACCGTGCCGATCATAAAGGCGGTCAAATAACCCCGCAGGTATCCGGTTTGCATCCTGCGGGCCATGGACGAAGCGTCGCCGGTCAGATAGGCCAGGCCGTTGGCCAGGCCGTCGATGATGACGACGTCAAAGAATTTCCACAGGAAAAGAGAACCATTGATCACCGGCCGAACGACCGCCTCGCCATAGAATTCGTCTACCCAGTATTTGTTGTATACCGCCTTGTGCAGGCCGGCCAGTGACGTTCGCAGCGAGGTGGCACGGCTGATGTTCTTGTTGTAGATCGCATAGGCGGCATAGATGGCCAGAAGCACCAGCCCGATCGTGATGGCCATCAGGCCGTATTCCAGCGCGGCCGAATGCCCGGCCGTTTCCGCCGCCGCCTCTTCCCCGCCATGGCCCAGGACCGGCGCCAGGAAGTGCTCGAACCAGGCGCCGCCGAAAAGCGCTTTGGGCCAGCCGATCCATCCGCCGATGACCGACAGCACGGCCAGGATAATCAGCGGCGTGGTCATGACCCTGGGCGATTCGTGGAGATGATCGGCGGTGTGCTTGTCGTATCGCGGTTGCCCATAGAAGGTTAGATAGAACAGTCGGAACATGTAGAAGGCGGTCAGCGCGGCGGTCAGCACGCCGATCAGCCAGAAAACGGGGTGGCCGTGGCTGGAGGAAAACGCCTGCCAGAGAATTTCATCCTTGGAAAAGAAACCGGAGAAGATGGGGATGCCGGCGATGGCCAGCGTGGCCATGAGGAAGGTCCCATAGGTTTTCGGCAGTTTTTGTTTCAGGCCGCCCATGTGGCGCAAATCCTGTTCGTCGGACAGGGCGTGAATGACCGATCCGGCGCCGAGGAACAGCAGCGCCTTGAAGAAGGCGTGGGTCATCAGGTGGAAAATCCCGGCGCCGAAGGCGGCCACGCCGCAGGCCATCATCATGTATCCCAACTGGCTGACGGTGGAATAGGCCAGCACCCGCTTGATGTCGTTCTGGGCCAGGCCGATGGTGGCCGCGAAAATCGCGGTGGCGCATCCGACAATCGCCACCACCAACATAGTAGTCGGGGCCAGAATGAAGAGGAAATTTAAACGCGCCAGCAGGTACACGCCGGCGGTGACCATGGTGGCGGCATGGATAAGGGCCGACACCGGGGTCGGGCCTTCCATGGCGTCCGGCAACCAGACATAAAGCGGAATCTGCGCGGACTTGCCGGTGGCGCCGACAAACAGCAGAAGCGTCGCGGCGGTGACCGCCCCGCCGCCGAGGGCAAATACGGTCGAGGCCGAGGCCGCCAGGTCGGTAAACCGCAGGGTCCCGGCGGTCCAGAAGATCAAAAACGTCCCCAAGAGGAATCCGGCGTCGCCGATGCGGTTGACGATGAACGCTTTCTTGCCGGCGTTGGCGGCCGAATCCTTGTGATACCAGAACCCAATCAAGAGGTAACTGCAGAGGCCGACTCCTTCCCAGCCGACGAACAGCAGAACCAGATTGTCGGCCAGTATCAGAGTGAGCATCGAGAACATGAACAGGTTCATGTAGACGAAGAACCGCTTGATGCCCTCATCGTGGGCCATGTACCCGATGGAATAGACGTGAATCAGGAAGCCGACGCCGCTGACGACCAGAATCATCACCGCCGACAGCGGATCGAGCAGAAAAGCCATATCCAGGCGGAGGGCCCCGACCGGAATCCAGGAGAACAGGGTCTGGTGGATGATCCGCTGGTCGGGGGCCATCCCCAGTAACCGGAGAAAAAGCAGGACCGAGGCCACAAACGCCAAGCCGACCGAACCGACCGCCAGAGAGACGACGGCGGTCTTGGACATCCGGTTGCGAAACAGGCCGTTGATGACGAAGGCCGCCAGCGGCAAACACGGGACTACGACAAGCAGTTGATCCATCCCTTACCACTTCATCAGGTTGAACGAATCGGCGTCGACCGATTCCCGGTTGCGAAAGACGGCGATGACGATGGCCAGGCCCACCGCCGCTTCGGCCGCGGCCACGGTCATGACCAGAAAGACGAACACGTGGCCATCCATGTTTTTCAAGAACCGCGAGAAGGCGATCAGCGCCAGGTTGGCGGCGTTGAGCATAATCTCCACGGACATGAACATGACGATCAGGTTGCGCGAGATTACCACGCCGATGGCGCCGATGGCGAACAGGAACGCCGAGAGAATGATGTAATAATCCAACGGGACCGTCGTCATCTCAGGGCCCCTTCCTGGCCATTACCACCGCGCCGACGATGGCCGCCAACAGCAGAATCGACGTCAGTTCGAACGGATAGACGAACTTGCCGTACAGCAATCGGGCCACCGCCGGCACCGACCCGAACGCGGGATCGGTTCCCGACGCCTGCATCGCGCTGCCCATCGACACCCAGACCAGCTCGGCCAGGAGGACCAGCCCGAAGACCCAGGCCAACGGCTTCACTCGTTTGAGGCGGTCGGGACCCAGGTCGGCGTGGCGGAGATTCAGCATCATGATGACGAACAGAAAAAGCACCAAAATCGCGCCGGCATAGACCAGGATCATGAAGGCGGCCACGAAGAGCCCCGACAGCACGATATAGAGGACCGTTTGGGCGGCGATCGACAGGATCAGGAACAGGACGCTGCCGACCGGGTTCCGGACGGTGATGACCATGACGGCC
>JAAZOE010000369.1 GCA_012797915.1 Candidatus Zixiibacteriota bacterium
TGCAGGGTCCTTAGCCGACGGCGCTTCTGCGGCGGCGGCGATGACCCTGCAGTCTTTCAATGGCTTACAATGTGATGATATGTGCGATTTCCGGGAAGGCAATCTCCAGGGGCACATCGCCGCATCTTATGGGACAACCTCATCCTCATCTGCCGGGGCTCTTCCATTGTGCCCGGTAGATGTCCTGAGGTTGATCCATGGGCCTGTTTCGGCCGATCTGCAGGGTCCTTGGCCGACAACGCTTCTGCGGCGGCGGCGATGACCCTGCAGTCTTTCAGTGAGTTGCAGTCAGGTAACCACTTGCGTGTTTTACCTTCCGGGGAAATCTCGGATTACTGCGACAATACCCGGCGGGCGAACCCCGCGATGGCCTCGGGAGTGAACCCGAATTCTTTGAATAGAACATCCCCCGGCGCCGAGGCCCCAAACCGATTGATCCCCAGACACCGATCGGCCGACCCGGTCCACCGTTCCCACCCCATCGTCACCTGCGCCTCGACCGAGATGGTCTTTTCTCCCGACGGCAATATCATCCGTCGATATTCTTCCGGCTGGGAGGCGAAAAGCTCCCAACTCGGCATGCTGACCACCCGAATCACCTTTCCCTCGGCCTCCAGCGAATGTGCGGCCGCGATGGCGGGGGAGACCTCCGACCCGGTCGCAACGATGATCAAATCATGTTTGCCGTCGCTGGACGACCGATAAACAATATACGCCCCACGCCGCACCCCGTCGCGGACGGCCTCAACCGGCAAGTCCAATACCGGCACCGCTTGACGGGTCAACGCCAGGGCCGTCGGGCCGCCGCCGTTCCGCAAAGCGAATTCCCAGGCCGCGGCCGTCTCGTTCGGATCGGCGGGACGGAAGACCGTCAGGCCGGGAATGGCGCGGAGAGAGGCGACCTGTTCGACCGGCTGATGCGTCGGGCCGTCCTCCCCCACGCCGATGCTGTCGTGGGTGAAAATATATATAACGGGTAGTTTCATCAGCGCCGCCAGCCGAATAGCCGGGCGCATATAGTCGGCGAAAACCAGGAAGGTCCCGCAATAGGGGATGATTCCTGTATGCAGGGCCAGGCCGTTGGCTATTGCTCCCATGGCATGTTCACGGACACCGAAACGGAGATATCGGCCGATAGGACTATCGCCGGTGAAATCGTACGATGACTTGATCAGCGTATTATTCGACGGTGTCAGATCGGCCGAACCACCCATCAGTTCCGGGATCACTCCGGCCAGCGCATTGATCACCTGTCCGGAAGCCGCCCGCGTCGCCATTGGCTTCTCGAACGACGGCAGCGATTCTTTCCATCCCGACCCGAATTTCCGTTCCAGCGCGGCGATATACGCTTCGGCTTCGGCAGGAAACTCCTTTTTGTATCTCTGCCAGAGGTCGGCCCAGTCCTGATGGAGTCTTTCGCTCCGTTCCATCGCCGACCGGCGGAATTCTTCTGCCTCCGGCGGAATATGAAACGTCGGCTCCACGGGCCAGTCCAGTCTCTGCTTGGCTCCCCGGACCTCCTCCGCTCCGAGTGGAGAACCGTGCGCCTCCGAACTGTCCTGTTTGGTCGGCGCGCCGAAAGCGATATGGGTCCTGACGGCGATTAGCGACGGCTTGTCCGTCACCTGCCGGGCCGTTTCAATCGCCCCCGCAATCGCCTCACAGTCATTGCCGTCAGCCACCCGCTGAGTATGCCAGCCATAGGCCTGGAAGCGGGCTACCACGTCTTCGGTGAATGTGATTTCCGTCGGACCGTCGATGGAAATATGGTTGTCATCGTACAACACGATCAGCCGTCCCAGACCCAGATGCCCGGCCAGCGAGGCGGCCTCGTGTGAAATTCCTTCCATCAGGCAACCGTCGCCGACCATGGCATAGGTGAAATGATCGACTAGGTCGAATCCCGGCTTGTTGAACCGGGCGGCCAAATGCCGCTCGGCGATGGCCATGCCGACCGCATTAGCCAGCCCCTGCCCCAACGGTCCGGTAGTCGTCTCGACGCCCGGGGTGTGACCATACTCCGGATGTCCCGGCGTGCGGCTGTTCCATTGACGGAAATTCTTCAACTCCTCCAGAGGCAAATCATACCCCGAAAGATGCAAAAGAGCATAAAGGAGCATCGAGCCGTGCCCGGCCGATAGGACAAACCGGTCACGGTCCGGCCACTCCGGTCGCTGCGGACAATGCCGGAGGAATCGATCGAAAAGGGTGAACGCCATCGGCGCCGCCCCCATCGGCATCCCCGGATGGCCGGATTTGGCCTTCTCGATGGCATCCACCGCCAGAAAACGAATACAATTGATAATCCTCTGCTGTTGTTTGGCATCCATGACCGCCTGCGGCCTGTCCATGGTCTTCTCCCTTGTTGGACCGTCCGTTGTCTTCGGGGGGAATATAGCTATTTTATGATTACCCGGAAACCATGATTCCGAATCGTTCCAGCCGACGAATCATCGCCTCCACGTGGGTCCCGGACCAATAGACCCGCCGACAAATAGGGCAGAGGAAAAACTCCTCATGATGTTGATAGGTGAACGGGAAGACACGTTGAGAAATCGATTCCTTGGAGACCGGCTCGATCCAGCCGTTATCCTCCAGACAGCGGCTGAACAACCGGTTCTTCCGAAACGTCAGTCCGAAACGCGCCAGCACGGCGCGAAGCTGATCCGGCCAACGGTCCTGCTCAATAAAAAACAGGTTGCGGACCAGCGTCCGCTCGACCAGCCGATGATCCCGCGTCAGAATCCACCGTCTTTCATCGAGGGCAATCCGGATGAGACGGCTGTCGGTCATATCCCGGTCGAAGGCGGCGTCGAATCCCCCCACGCGAAGATACCGGGCCAGTTTCCCCAAGTGGTCGTCGCAGACGAATCTCGGTTCGGATGGATGACCGTTTTCCATGCGCACCTCATCTTCCGATCCGGGGAGGGTGCCTACTTTCCGGATTGTCTCAACCGGGCCAGCATCCCATCCGCCGCCGTTTGGGCCGCGGTTTCGGAACCACCCACGGCAACGACCATATATATCCCCGTTCGGGCGCATACCAGGCTCTTGCCCCGGCGATCGCTCATGAGGAATCGCTCATCGCTTGTCCCCGGTCCCTTTTCGTCCATGGCGAAAGTCGAATCGCCGGCGAATGTCGTCCGGGCGGTCTCAAACCGGGACCGGCAGGCCGCATCCGAATCATCCACAAACACGAAGGTTGTAACCTTGCCGTAATCGGCGACATACCCTTCCTTGCAGGCAAAAATATCACTGGCGCCGAAACGATAGAAATTGCTGAGGGCGATCGGCCCGCGGATATAGGTGACGGCCGGCCTTTGACCATCGACAACCGATGATATCTTTCCGGCCAAGCGCGGCGGTTCTCCAGATTCGGTGATTCTTTTCTCAATAGCGGCGGCAAGATTGTTCAGGGCAGCCTTCGTTACCGACATCGTATCCGTTCCGGTCAAGGTCGCCAGATACCGTCCCTTCCAGAAATTGATGTAATAGTCGGTCCGCCGCCCGCCGTTCCCCATCTGAACATCCCGTCCCTCGCCGCGCGTTTTGAATGTGAAAATGCCGTAGGCCGCACCCGGATCGGACATCTCATACAACTCAACCATGACGCTATGCCCGGCATCGTCGACAAATTCCTGCGATCCGGCCCGGACGAACCCATACTCCCGGTATACTTCCGCCCCGCCGTCGATCATCCGAAACAGGTCGTCGCCGATATATTCCATGACCGGGTCGACGGCCGTCCAGCCCGGCGTTTCCCCGGATCGGGGAAAATATCCGGACAAATCCCCGGCGATCGTTGTCGCGGCCGCTATCGACAACGCCACCACCGGCGCGAAGAACCGCATCAAATCTTCTCCAGCGAAAGTTCCTTGATGGTCAGTTTCTGAAGATCGGTTTGGCCGATGCCATGAGCGGCGGCATTGGCCAGCACCCCCACGTCGTTCCATTTCAGGTCCAAAAAACGAAGACAATAACTGTCTTGGGCCACCGGATCGGTCCCGGCCACGACCGTATCGGCTTTGCCCAGTTTCCCGGGTCCGAACGGCCCGTTGGTCAAGAGAAATTCGGTGCAGTCGGTGATACACAGCGTCGGCTTTCGCACCAGATTGAGGTCGGCGATACACTGGAACATATGCGGCATCTCGTCGTACCCCGGCTCACCATCCCCGCTGGTGTGGATGAATCGATTGGTCGGCTCTCCGGGGCAGGCCCCCATCATGTTCTTCATCGTTCCGGTATACAGGGTCCCGTCGTGGTTTTTCATGATCGGCATGTTGATGAAGACATCATATTCCATCACCTCCCGGGCGACCTGGGCCGTCTTGAGAATCTTTGCCTTCGGGATCTGGACGGTGACGTACCGGTCGCCGGAAAACCGGATGGTATCGAAATCCGCGCTCAGCGCCTTGTCTTCCTGGTACCGCTTCCAGAACCCCGATGGTCCCCGCAGGAGACAGCAAATCTCCGATGCCCCGGCCTCATTGCACATCCTGACCGCGGCCATGATGATATCCGCCTTGACGAATGACCCGGGATTACGGAAGCCGATGTTCGGCAGGAGAACCACCCTGGCCCCCTTGGTCACGAACCGCTTCATCCCGCCCAACAGCTCCACCGCCCTGGTCGTGGCGACATAGGAATCGGCCCCCGTCACCGCCGCGATATCGATCGGCGCCCCGGCGGCCGGCTCGGCGAACAAGCGCTCCGCCAGTCCGCCGCCAACCATGCCTAAGGCGCCTAGAGCGGCGGTCTGCTTGATAAAGGCCCGACGTTTTATCGCCGTATCCATCTGTTCCTCCCCTGCTTGACTTCGTTTCCTTGTACCCAAAAGGTACGAAACCTTTCCCGGTTTCGCATCAGAATTCCGCCAGGCCGGAGCAAGGGTGGTTCCTGACTTTCCAAGAAGACCATCGAGACGATATTTTTTTTGTTGCCATACCGGAGCCGTCTGTCTTGATTTTGGCAGATTGACTATATGCGGATTTGAGAATCCGTCCGGACAGGCCGGGCAGTACGGTTCAGAGGTCTTTCCGGCGATAGATACGGGTCGCGATGGATAACGCGACAAAGGGTCATACAACTCAATCGACGGAGGCTCGTCATGGGTAAGTCCAAAGACAAAGGGAAAAAGGAAACCAAGAAACCCAAAAAGGACAAGAAGGCCAAGTAGCCGCTTCGCCATCTCCTTTCCGGGCGGCCTTCCGTCCGCCCGGGAGTTGTCGCTTTGCGAATGTGCCGGTCGGGGCATGACTCCCGGCCGGCTTTCCTTTGCGTCCAAGTACCATATTCCCTTAAACGATACCCCTTACCGTTCGTCTTGGAAAAGAACACCGCCGATGACCGCCTATCGACCGAGGAAAGAATTCAGAAGGGGAGAAGCGTATGCGAAAATTGATGTTGCCGTTGGTATTGTCGCTGGCCATAGCTGGTATCGCCGGGGCCGCCGTACCCGTCCTCCTCTCCGGCGGAGACGAGCCGGGGGAGAATTTCATCGCCGTCGATGTCATGCCGGAGATGATCTACCAGGCATCGCCCGAATATCCGGCCGAGGCGAAAGCCAAAGGAGCTGAAGGAAAAGTGACGGTTTCCCTTCGGGTGGAAATCGACGGGACCGTTTCCAGTCCGAAAGTCACGTCGTCGTCGGGGTCGTCTCTCCTCGATCAGGCGGCCTTGAAGGCGGCTGGAAATTACCGGTTCAAACCGGCGCAGCAGGATGGCAAGCCGGTGGCCGTCTGGGTCAGTTTCGTCGTCGTTTTCAAACTGGATACCGAAAAGAAACCGGCGCCGGCGGAGGCGTTTATCGCCGTCGATAACCAGCCGGAAATCATCAAGCAGATCGAACCGAAGTATCCTCCCCAGGCAGTCGAGGACAAGATTGAGGGGAAAGTGTTCATCCAATTATTTGTCGATTCATCCGGGAAAGTGACCCAGGCCAAGGTGTCCAAATCCTCGGGGAGTAAACTTCTGGATGATGCCGCTTTGGAAGCCGGTCGGAAGTACGAATTCAAACCGGCCAGGCAGAACGGTCAACCGGTCGCCGTCTGGGTGTCCATGCCGGTCGTCTTTACGCTCGAATAGAGTCGTTACACCTTGTCTCGATCCGCCGATTCCGGCCGCCGCTAAAAGGCGGCCGGAATCATCTGGCCCGGTCAATCCGGGTTTCATTCCCCTACGGCTGCGGCGGCTTCTGAGGCGATGGCTCCAGGTCCAGTTCGATCCCGCCGACCATCCCCGCGACCAGATTATACAGGGCCGCCATGATCAGGCCGCCGATGAATCCGGCGATGGCATAGATGATCGGGAAAAAAATGATCGACCCGACCCCGAACAACATTCCCATCATCCCCGAAATCTCGGAATCTCCTCCAATGGAAGATACCATAAGGCTGATCAAACTGAAGATGGCGCCGACAATCAACCCGATGATGAGGTAAAGTACGGCCGATACCTTGGCGCAGGAAAATGGCCCTATCCTCCTGAGAACCATGAAAACCTCCTTGTAAAACCTTCGACCCCGACGGCCTGCGGCCGCGATTTTGAAATTGATGGATATTTTCCTGAACGATAGGAATCTATTTATCACCCGCAAGGCCGTCAACAAGAAGATTCTCCCGCGACCGGCAATAAAAAACGGGCGGGACTCGTTGTCCCGCCCGCCTGATACATGTCCGCTATCGATGGTTACGGAATACTTACCAGATCACGACCTCTTCCGGTGCCCGCTCGGCCATCCCGCAGTCCTCGCTGCACTCGAACGCCTGCATGAACTCCGGAACGTTAGCCAGCGTCCCCAGCACGCGCCAGCGCGGCGGCGAATGCGGGTCGGTGTTGACCTGGAGTTTCATCGTCTCCGGCCGTATGTTGCTCCGCCAGACCTGAGCGAACGACAGGAAGAACCGCTGGTTGGGGGTGAACCCGTCGATTTTGGTCTCCGGCTTTCCGGCCAGGGCCTTTTGTAGCGCGTGATACGCGACCAGCACCCCGCCGAGATCGGCGATATTCTCTCCCAAGGTCAACTCCCCGTTGATATGCAGGGAATCGACGGCCACGTACCCGGCATACTGCGTGACCAGCTTCTTGGTCCGGGCATCGAATTCGGTCTTGTCCTGTTCGGTCCACCAGTTGGTCATGTTTCCCTGAGCATCGAACTGGCACCCCATATCGTCGAACCCATGCGTCATCTCATGGCCGATCACCGCCCCCATGGCGCCGTAATTGATCGGGTCGTCGATCTCGCCGTCGAACAGCGGCGGCTGCAAAATCCCGGCGGGGAAGACGATTTCGTTCATCTGCGGATTGTAATACGCATTGACCGTCTGCGGATTCATGAGCCATTCCGTACGATCGACCGGCTTGTCCAGTTTCGCCAGTTCGTACTGAATCCGGAACGCCTGCGCGCGACGGACGTTGGCCAAATAGGAATCCCGCTTGATCTCCAACGATGAATAGTCGCGCCATTTGTCGGGATATCCGATTTTGTAATTCATGGCCGCCAGCTTCTCCAACGCTTTCGCCTTTGTCTCCGGACTCATCCAGGCCAGCCCGGAAATCCGATCCTGAAGGGATGACCGCAGGTTGGCGATCATTTCATCGGCCCGCGCCTTCGATTTCGGCGGGAACTTCTTCTCAACATACAACTGCCCCAGCGCCATCCCCAGCGACCGATTGACCGCCCCCAAAACCCGTTTCCAGCGCGGAAGGTTTTCTGTCGACCCCTGGAGCAGTTTCCCGCTGAACCGGAAGTTCTCATCGACGAAGGCCGCGCTGAGATAGGGCGCGGCGGATTTGATGATGTGCCAGCGGAGGTACTTCCGCCAGACCGGCAGTTTCTCGGCCGTCATGTGAGTGTTGGCTTCGGCGAAAAAGTTCGGGCCGACGATGGAAAACGTGGCGACATCAGGTTTGCCCACCAAGGTGAAATATTCCTTCCATGAGAAATTGGGCATGAGTTGGTCGGCTTCGGCCGGCGTCTTCATATTGTACCAGGCTTGCGGATCGCGCAGTTCGACGTTGGTCAGCGAGGCCTTGGCCAAGGCCGTTTCCATCTCCATGATCTCCCCGGCGGCCGTCTTGGCGGCAGCCGGATCGTCGCCAGCCAGGGTCAGCATCGCGGCAATATGGTCAACATACTTCTGCCGCAATTCCTTCGACTCATCGTCGTCCCGGGTGTAGTAATCGCGATCGGGAAGCCCCAGCCCTCCCTGGGAGGTGTAGGCGACCAACGCCGTGCTGTTCTTCATGTCCTGGTCGACCGACAAATCGAAAAGCAGGCCAACCCCTTGGGCATGATATTCGCCGATCACCCGGCGCAAGTCGGCGACACCGGCGATGGCGTCGATTTTGGCCAGATCGGCCTGTATCGGCTCGACACCCAGTTTATCGGCCAGGGCGGAATCCATCGCCACGGCGTAGAAATCGCCGATTTTGCGTTTGACGCTTCCCGCCGGGGCCGTCGCATCGGCGGCGGCTTCTTCCAGAATCGAGTGAAGCGTCTTCTGGTTCCGCTCATACACTTCGTCCATGGCGTCCCAACTGCCGTATTCCGGCGGTATGGGATTGTTTTTCAGCCAGGTGCCGTTGGCATACTGGTAAAAATCCTCGCACGGCGATGCCGTCGTGTCGAAATTCCCGGGATCGATACCCCGCTCGTTGCTCTTTTCCTTGACCGGGGCTCCACAGCCTCCCACGGCAATAACCAGAATCAAACTGGCGATAATCACACGCATCGTCATCGATATGCTCCTGTCACGTTGAGGCCCCGGGCGAATCTGCCGCCGTATGGCCATGAATTAGAATGAATATGATATAATCTTCGGCAAGAAATGTCTATATACAGCCAGAAAAAAATCAGCGCCCGTGCAAGACCCGCGCGGGAACGGGGGTGATATCGATCGCACTTGAGCGTCGCGGACGCATGAGAATACCCGTCACGACCGATTATTCCTATCAACAAGCGGTTTTTCGACGAAAATCTGATAACCATGGCCGTATGCAAGGCGTTAATAATCAATCAGTTATTAATGTTTGTATGCGATAGCATTCGACAAATGTCGACCATCATGACACATTTTTGGGGCGATATCCATCCCCGAATGCGACCGCATCCCCATATCGCATTGCATAGCAACGCCTTGCAAATATCGGCACAACGCTTGCTGTCTGTAATTCTGTTCTTTCGAAAACTAACAATTAACGATATGGGATGATTAAGAAGGAGAAGACCATGAAGTTCGCGAGAATCATGATGATGGCGGTGGCGGTCCTCGTGTTGACCGGGTCGGCCAACGCGTTGATCACGTTCGACGAGTTCCCCATGTACACGGTCGTTACCGACCAGTACGCGGCTCAGAATGTTATGTTCGCTGGTGTGACCGGCAGCGCCCCGATACTCTATTCGGATGCGGGTTTGAGCGTTCTTTCCCCGAACCCCCCGTATGCGGGCGATTTCCGGATGGACTTCATCAATCCGGTGACGTGGGTGGAATTTGACTCCGGTTTCTGGAACAATGTCGGCGCCGGAATCATTCAGGTCTACGATCCCGATTTGAACCTGCTGACCCAGGTCACCAACCAGTTCACTTATGAGGATCTTGGTTTCAACTACGAGCACTTCTCATTCTACGGTTTGGGCCAGATCGGAACCGTGTATTTCAGCTCCGTGAATGACCCCTATGGTGCGGCCATCGATAACCTCGATTTCTCCCCGGCGGTTCCGGAACCGGCCACGATCGCTCTGTTTGGGCTCGGCCTGCTCGGTCTCGGCGCCAGACTGCGCAAGCGCTAATCGCTCGCGATTATCGACAAACGAACATGAAAAGGGCGTCCAATCGGACGCCCTTTTTATTTCCCTCCGGCTTGCCCGTCGTCTTAACATCCAACCGTTCGAAATTCGGCGACCTTCCGTACCAATTCCCCCGGCCCGGCCTCCGAGGAGAGGAACAGGACATACAGATCAACATTATAATGGTTGGTCAGATTCAGGATCAGGTCCAACCGGCCGTCCCGATCAAGGTCTCCGGCCCACATGAGAGTCGGAAGGCCGTCGAGAGCCAAAACCGGATACTCGATTATGGTCTGCAAGGTATCAGCATGTCGAAGGACGAGGGAATAATTGTAAAAGAGCATCTCGCCTGCTCCATTGCGCAGCCGGGCTTCCCCGACCGCCGAGAGAGAATAAGGATAGCCGCCCTTTTCCGCAAAATCGATCTCTTGCCCTAGATTTACGAATTGGTCTCCGGCAAAAGACGTCGATACCGGGCCGGCCTCCAGTCTTTCGATTCCGGTCACGAGAAGCAACGGTTCACCCGGACGGTCAATATCCACTCGCTTCCCCGTGCTGTCGCCGATAATGGGATCGTATGCTTGGTTGACCGCAACGGCCACCGGCCGGACCTCGAATGAGGAGTCGGCCCCGAATAACCCGAACCATCCGGGGCCGGAGTCAACGACCACTTCATTCCCGTGATATGTCCCGGTGCGGATGATGGCGATCTCGTCGTCCGCGGAATAAACGGCCGAGATGATGAGCGAACCGACAACGGCCGATGCCATTGCAATCCATAACCATCTGTTTTTCATACCCCCGATCCTCCTTCCCGGCGGGGCAAAGACCGGGCGACTTCCCTAATACCGCCCGAACAGCTTGGCGAAAAAGCGATGGAACGAATGAATGCTCGTCACCGGCGGGGCGTACATCAAAATGCACTTCCGGCTGACCGTCTGCAGTCCCTTGGCTTTCGCCTTGGCTACCGCATCCGAAAAATTCGGTCCCTGCTGAAACCACACGTGGGTCATCCCGGCCGCCAAGGCATCCTCGACCACCGTCTCGGCCGCCTTCGGCTACACGGCCACCACCGCCGCCTTGACCTCCGCGGGCATCGTCTTCAGCGTGGCATGGCAGGCATCGCCTTCGAACGTCTTCCGGGTCGGATGCACGGGATACACGGTATATCCCCTGGTTTTCAACTCCTTGTAGATGGCCCCGCCCATTTTCTTGTCCGACACGCCGACCACGGCGATATGCTTCGCATTGATAAACTGCTGTATGGTTTCATTCATTTGATTGCCACTCCTTTAATCTGTTCCTCACTCATGGTTGCCGTGACGCCGTCAAGATAGGTAATTGGAATATCGTCTGGCAATCGCCAAATTCGGGTAAATGATCGTGCCCGCAGAGACCGGATTCCATGCGGTCGATCCCACTTTTTCCCCGGAGCAGAATCAGGAAAGCTGCCATGGTTTCGATGGCTGGGGTATTCTATACCCCCGGCAGGACTCGAACCTGCTACCCTCTGCTTAGAAGGCAGATGCTCTATCCAGGTGAGCTACGGGGGCATAATTTGCTTATTCCCACGTAGTATATGGCCCGGACAGACGACTTGGCAACAAGAAAATGCCCCCCGTCAACTGCCGGCCGCCTCCATAACCGCTTGCGGCTCCGATCATAAACCGATGTGTCTGGCCATGGATGGCGCGGATTCGGAAGGACCAGGGACTAGCGACGACCTTCGCAGAAAATCGATACCGTCGGCGGTTTCCCTTCGGAACACCGACCCATCCAGCGAGAACAACCGGCAAGAGGCCGCCAAAAATCAAACTTGACATTTTGGACTATTATCTATATCAGTATATCTATCTGTCGCTCCGTACGGGGGCGGGCCGTGTTGGCCGTCGAAGCGAATGTTCATGAGCAGGGTTGAAGGTTCAGGCGTCTGGCGTGAGGTGATTCGTCTCCATTCCGAATCAATCAGGATTTTGAAGTTAGGAGTGCCGATGACGGCCGGGGCAATCCCTCATGAACGTCGCCATAAACGAGAAGAAAAACCGTTTGGTTACCGTTAACCGTCATTTTTTGCATGGAAAGGAGGTGAATGCATGGTTTATCTGATCGATCCGTTGTTCGACGCCCGTTCGCTCTGCGGCTTGGACATCTGCCGTCGTCTGAGCATCGAGCCGATTTGCCCGCCGGTCGCCCCGCCGTGTCCGAAAAAGAAACTGTAAACGAGGATACCCGCTTGGGCCGCCGATGACTCACCTCATCACCGCCGATCGCAGGCGATCGGCCAGACGGGTTGCCGTCAACGGCGGATAGTGACCGAAAGATTGCGTCCCTTCGGGGACGGCCGACCCGCCGCATCCGCGGCGGGTCTTTCATTTATGCGATAGCTTCTGCCAATATGGCGAGGGCAGGACTACGGCAATCGAAGCCGGTCCATCGGGATCGTCTTCCATTCGTCGGTATGATACGTTACCCCGGCCAGCGCCCCGGCGATCATTCCCGCTGCGGCAAACGGGATGATCGAGGAAGTGTTTGCCTCTTCCTCGTTTCTATCTCTATCCAGATCTCCCCGTATCGTTCCGATGAAAAACCCGACCCACATCCCGGCCAACGCCCCCTCGAGAGGGTGGTTCCGTTTTCCCACGGAAATCTGATACAACGTGATTTGGTTCATCGGAACCTGGTGGAGATCGCGATCACGAACTGGGTTGTCGGCAATACCGAGAATGCTGTCGCTCACGGCCCCGATCGTACCGATAAGGCCCCGTTTTCCGAAATCCGGCCCGAAAATACGCACCCGTTCGCTGACGGCTATGGTATGGATCGGAATCGGCTCCGTCGGCAGGGGAAGGCCGAGCTTGAGCCGGTCGTTCGGCACGGTCTTCCACAACTCGGTGCGGGTAATTGCCCCGGCCAGGGCCCCGATGATCCCGCCGCCGGTCACTGTCGCCGGGTAGGGAAACGCCCGGTCCGATGCCCGCCGGTCATTGTCCACCACCGCAAAAGCGGTCGCCAGGGCGATTCCAAAGCAGGTTCCGGCTATAGCCCCGGCAAGCGTCCGGCGTTTGTACCCTTCGGGAATCTGATACTTGCGGATATCCCGCATCGATACCCGCCAAGCGTCCGGCTCGTTGGGATAAAACCGGTCGGTGACCACGACCACCGTATCCGGCGGCCGCAAGGTGTAGATTTTGCCCAGAAGGGCATGTGAAATGAGATCGGGGGCGCCGATCTTCGTTCGCTGCCCCGGCAAGATGATATGCGGCAAGCTGTCGCTCCAGGCGGGTCGAAGAGAATCGGTCGCCAGGGACTGCGGGGGGAACCCCGGTTGCTGGGCGAAAACGGGTACCATACCCGTCAAGACAACAATCAAACCGATGACCATTCGGATTATCACGCTCATCCTCCCTGATTTCCACGGCCGACAGACGCAATTATGATATAAAGATGGCGAAATGCGCGGATGGAGACAAGCGGTTTTTCCGGCGGGGAGCATGGCGCGTTGGGACGGAGAACGCCCGGTCACCGCACCCGGACGGGAAGGACCACCATCGTTTTCCCCTCCCACAACAACCGCCGTTGGATCGAGAATGCGGTCTGGTTATGGAGAAGACGATGGAACCAGGACTCGTGCTGGAAAACCAATTGGCCGGCGAAAAACGTGGTCCTGGGGAACTCCTTTATGAGATCGTCGCAGAGCCCCACGGCCTCATCCACGACATCGGTACCCAGGGCCAGGCGATAGGTCGAGGGTATGCCGAGATAGGTGGCGACTCGGACATACTTCTGCAATGATTCCTCGGTGTTCGTCTTCAGCTGCTGGATTTGTTCCGCCCCTTTCATTTCGCCGGAATCGATGACGCCTACCGACAGGAAGACGATATTCTTGAACTGATCGGGGAAAACCCGAAAAACGTTCATCAGCGTATGGATTCCCAGTCCGCTGAATCCGCCGACCAGGACGGCCGCCGTCGGCTGTTCCGCATCCATGTTTGAAGTCGGCATGGCGATACCGTCGATGGGGAGGCCTTCGAAATCCTCGTTCAGCCGGCTCAACCGTTGTGATACCGCGCGGTAATGACGACGGATTACGAAACAGATGAGCGTCAGCACACCGGTAATGACGACGGTGAGCCATCCCCCTTCCGTGAAGTTCTCCAGAGTGATGGTGACCAGGATCAATGCGCATAACAGGAAGGCACCGGCAAACAGAGTCGTCCGTCGTTTCCGATGGCGTCTACCCCTCCGCGAAATCCACAGGCGCAACATGCCAAACATGGACAGCGAAAAGGTCACAAAGACATTGATGCTATACATGACGATCAGGACATGGATATCGCCGCGCGTGTAAAGGACGAGGGCCATCGCCGCCGCGCCCATGACGATGATGCCGTTCATGGTGGTGAGCCGTTCGGAGAGGGTGGCGAAATGGCGCGGCGCCCAGGAATCGATGGCCATATTGGCCAGAACCAGAGGGCCGCCGATGAATCCGGTCTGTGCCCCGACCATCAGAAGCGCGCCGGCGGCGAACATCGTCAGGAAGACGAAGACCTCCCGGAACGGCCACGGCGAAAAGACCCGTTCCGCCAGAATGGCGTTAAACGTTTTGCCCTCTTCCGGAGAGATACCCCAGAGCGCATAGCAAACGATCAAGCCGCCGGCCGTGACAGCCAGAGAAACAGCCACGTAGACCATCGTCCGTCGGGCGGTGCGAACGCGCGGTTCCCGCAACGAGGGCATACCGTTGGAAACGGCTTCCAGACCGGTATAGGTCCCGCCGCTCATGGAAAAAGCCTTGGCTAGGATGAGCAGAACGCCGCCCAGGCCCAGGATGCCCATATCGCTCTGGAGATTTCGATAATTACCTTCGATGAATGCCGGAACATCGCCGACGCTGCCGAAGATGCCGACACCGATCATCACCGCATGGGTGAGAACGAAGAGAACGAAAATAGGCGTCAGGGCCAGAACGGATTCCCGGACTCCCCGTATGTTTAGGATGGTCAGACCGAGGATGATGAGGATAACTAGGGGGAATTTGAACGCCTGCCATTCGGGGGGAAGGATGCTGAATATGCTGGCGCCCGCGGCGGTGACCGACACTGCGATAGTCAGCGAATAATCGACCAGCAGCGCACACCCCGAAACCACGCCCGATTTTTCGCCGAGCAGGCGGGAGGCGACGACGTACCCGCCGCCGCCGGCA
>JAAZOE010000370.1 GCA_012797915.1 Candidatus Zixiibacteriota bacterium
CCGCTTCCAGCGGCTCCGTGATAACCCGGATTAGAACCTCGCGGCAGAGATACTTTTCCTTGGGTAGACCATTGATCTGGACATCCCCCCGGCCGGGCTTCAGCGTAACATGGCAGACCGCCTCCTTGCGGCGGCCGGTGGCGCCGAACGTGCCGGGAGCAACCTTTTCCGTACTCTCTTCCATCAGCCTCTTCCCATCTATTTCAGATTCAACGGTTGCGGTTTCTGCGCCTGATGCGGATGCGTCCCGTTGGCGTAGACATGCAGTTTCTTGTACACCTGGCGGCCCAGCCGCGAATGGGGAATCATCCCCCGCACGGCCTTCTCCACCACCCGCTCGGGAAACTTGGCGTTCATCTGCTTGAACGTCGTCACCCGCAATCCGCCCGGATAGCCGGTATAATGATAATACTTCTTGTCGGCGGCCTTCCGCCCCGTCACCGTCACATACCGGGCGTTGATGACGATGACATGATCGCCGCAGTCGACGTGCGGAGAAAAGGTCGGTTTGCATTTGCCCCGCAAAACGTCGGCGATCTGGATCGCCGCCCGGCCCAGGATGGCGCCCTTCAGGTCAACCACGTACCATTTCCGGTCAATATCGGACGCCTTGGGTAAGAATGTTTTCATCACCTGCTCCAGAAAACAAGTTTGCACCAAAAATCAAAAAGCATGGAAATATATACTTCCCGGCTCCCCTGTCAAGACAATAGTTGCGGAATTTTCGCCTTTTTCCCCCGCATGCCTCTCTCCCCCAAGCAATTAAAACCACAAAAAGAAGGCGCCCGTCCCGGGGAACGGACGCCCAAATTCGGACGCTTCCTGCAGACTATATCTTGCCGACCAGCTCCAACCCCGGTTTGAGCGTTTTTTCACCCGGTTTCCAGTTCATCGGGCAGACCTCGCCGCCATGCTCCCGGACGAACTTGGCCGCCTGAAGTTTGCGAAAGGTCTCCTCCGTCGACCGGCCGATCGAATTGTCGTGGACTTCCATCGTCTTGACTATCCCGTCGGGGTCGATGATGAACGTGCCCCGCAGGGCGATTCCCTCGGACTCGATGTATACGCCGAAATCGCGCGACATCCGCCCGGTCGGGTCGGCCAGCATCGGGAACCGGATTTTGCCGATCGTCGGCGTGGCGTCATGCCAGGCCTTGTGCACGAAATGGGTGTCGGTCGAGACCGACAGAACTTCCGCCCCTTCCGCCCGGAACTGCTCGTAATGGTCGGCCAGATCCCCCAGTTCGGTCGGACAGACGAAGGTGAAATCGGCCGGATAGAAAAACAGCACGACCCACTTCCCCTTGAAATCGGTCAACGATACTTTCTTGATTTGCCCGTTGTGATAGGCATCGGCCGCGAACATCGGCGCCGGGGCATTGATCTTCACCATACTATCGTCTCCTCATGGCTTCATCGTCGCAGGTGACTGGTTCCGGCGCCGGATTGACGGCGCCGGCCCCGATGACCGCCGTCCGGCGGTCATCGTGGACTAATAACAGCCATAAAC
>JAAZOE010000371.1 GCA_012797915.1 Candidatus Zixiibacteriota bacterium
ACGGTCCAGAACGCGGTCGAAGCGATGAAGTTGGGGGCATTCGATTACCTGGTCAAACCGTTTTCCCCGGATGAAATCGAACTGGTCATCAACCGCGCCCACGATTACGTGGCCCTCCGCTCCGAAAACCGTCGCCTGCGGGCCGAGGTCAATGAAAAGTACAAGACCCTGGTCGGCGCCTGTAAACAGATGACCGCCATCTTTCAGTTGATCAAGGATGTCGCCCCCAGCCGGTCGACGGTGCTCATCAGCGGCGAATCGGGCACCGGGAAAGAATTGATCGCCCGCGCAATCCACTATCATTCCGAGCGGGTGGAGGGGCCGTTCATCAAGCTCAATTGCGCCGCTCTGCCCGAGGGTTTGATGGAATCGGAGTTATTCGGCCATGAGAAGGGGGCGTTTACCGGGGCGATCCGGCAGACGCGGGGACGGTTCGAGATGGCCGACGGCGGAACGCTGCTGCTGGACGAGATTTCCGAAATTCCGCTGACGCTTCAGGGGAAACTGCTGCGGGTTTTGCAGGAGCGGGAATTCGAGCGGGTCGGGTCGGGGACGCCGATGCAGGTGGATGTGCGGATCATCGCCACCACCAACCGCAATCTGAAGAAGGAGATCGCCGAGGGGCGGTTCCGCGAGGACCTGTTCTTCCGGCTGAATGTCATCCCGATCGAGGTGCCGCCGCTCCGCGAGCGGCCCGATGATCTGCCGCTTTTGGTGGATCATTTCATGAAAAAATACTGCGCCGAGACGGGGAAGGTCATCAACGGCGTCGATGACGCCGCCATGCGGCTTTTCAAAGCCTATCACTGGCCGGGCAATGTTCGGGAGCTGGAGAATTTTATCGAACGGGCGGTGGTGATCTCCCGGAACAAGGTGCTGACCACGGCCGATTTCCCGCAGTCGCTGGTATTGGGCAAAATCGAAGACCAGGGGGGCGAGTTCCGCGTGGGCATGACGGTCCACGAAGCCGAGAAACTGCTGATCGTCCGGACCCTGGAGGAGCAATCCGGCAACCGAACGCGGGCGGCCGAGATTTTGGGGATCAATCCGCGGACGCTGCGGAACAAACTGCACGAATACGGCATGGCTGAGGCGGAGACGGACGAATAGGGTCCTGCCCGCGCGCCGGCCTGAATCACGGCTATCCAACGTATGCCATCCGGAAGGCGGGCGGAGAGTCGTTCCTCGCCCGAATCCCGCGCCAACCGGTTTGGGGGGCGCCAGCCGTATTTCTGATCTATCCCCTGTATAATTTTTATACTTTTTGCCGATATGCTGACTGATCGAGAAGGGCTCGGTCGGATGCAGACGGACGGGACTATGGATTTTGCAACCATCGGCGGCATTGCTCTCGGCGTGGGTTCGATTCTGCTTGCCTTCATCCTGGAAGGGGGCAATGTCGGAGCCGTGGCCCAGTTGCCGGCGATGATTCTGGTTATCGGCGGGACGTTGGGAGCGGCCACCATTACGACCTCGTTCCGGACGATTTTAAGTATCCCCGATTTCCTGAGAGTTGCCTTCAGCGGCCATGTGCCCGACCCGGTAACGACCATCGACCGGGTGGTGGCGCTGGCGGAAAAGGCCCGTCGCGAGGGGGTCCTGGGGTTGGAATCGAACCTGAAGAAGATACGCGACCCGTTCTTCAGGAAGGCTCTGCAATTGGTCATTGACGGAACCGAGGCCACCGTGCTCCGGCAGATTCTGGCCACCGAGATCAGTTATATGTCGGAACGGCATCGGTCCGGGATCTCGCTGTTCAAGGCGTTGGGCGGTTTTTCCCCCA
>JAAZOE010000372.1 GCA_012797915.1 Candidatus Zixiibacteriota bacterium
AGCTCATGAAACGGTTCACGGTGGTAATTTCACAACGTCTGGATGCGACCAGACTACAACTGTTGGATATATATGGGAACGGTGGAAAAAGTTGACGTCGCGGCCGGTGACGGCCGGATCGACCCGATGCTGGTGCGTCCCTTCGTCGTCCGTCGGGTCACCAAGGACACGTATGATACCTTTTCGCTGGAGCTGGAACCCAAGGACGGCCGCCGCGATTTTTCATTCGGCCCGGGCCAGTTCAACATGGTCTATGTGTACGGCGTGGGGGAGGTCCCCATCTCCATCAGCAGCGATCCGAACAAGGCCAAAACCATCATTCATACCACCCGGGCCGTCGGAACAGTCACCGTTCCGTTCACCAAGTTATCCCCCGGGACGGTTGTCGGCCTGCGCGGACCATACGGCACCTGCTGGCCGGTGGAGAAAGCCGAAGGCAACGACCTGCTGGTGGTTGCCGGCGGCATCGGCCTGGCCCCCATTCGGCCGGTTTTCTACCACATCATGGCCAACCGGGCCAAGTTCGGTCGGGTCATCCTGCTCTATGGCGCTCGCACCCCGGAAGACCTGCTGTTCACCGATGAACTGGCCCTATGGCCCCAAAAAGCCGACATCGAAGTCTATCAGACGGTCGATCGCGCCACCGGCAATTGGAAGGGAAATGTCGGGGTGGTGACGACCCTCATCCCGCGTTCTCCCTGCGATCATACCCGCTGCATGGCCATGATCTGCGGCCCGGAGATCATGATGCGGTTTACGGTCATGGAACTCCAGAAGCGGGGGATCGCCGACAACCGGATGTACATCTCCATGGAGCGCAACATGAAATGCGGCGTGGGGCTGTGCGGACATTGTCAGCTCGGGACCAGCTTCGTCTGCAAGGATGGTCCGGTATACTGTTTCGAAGACGTAAAAGATGTCTTTATAAAGCGGGAAATGTGAGATGAAAGATACATCGAAACCCAAAGTCGCCGTCTGGAAATTCGCCTCGTGCGACGGTTGCCAGTTGAGCCTCCTCGATTGCGAGGATGAGCTTCTGGCCGTGGCCGGCGCGATCGAGATCGCCAATTTCCCGGAGGCTTCGCGCCGAATCGTCAAAGGCCCCTACGAGGTTTCTCTGGTCGAGGGCTCCATTACCACGCCGCATGATGCCGAACGCATCCACGGGATCAGACGCCAATCCAAATTCCTCGTCACCATCGGCGCCTGCGCCACCGCCGGGGGCATCCAGGCCCTGCGGAACTTCGCCAACGTCAAGGATTTCATTCCGATGGTGTATGCCCATCCGGAATATATCCATACGCTGGGCAAATCCACGCCGATCGCTGACCATATCCCGGTCGATTTCGAACTGCGCGGCTGTCCGATCAACAAATATCATCTGGTGGAACTGGTCAACGCCCTGCTCAACGGCCGCAAGCCGAATATTCCAACCGACAGCGTTTGCATGGAATGTAAGCGGCGCGGGATCACCTGTGTCATGGTCTCCGCCGGGATGACCTGCCTGGGGCCGGTCACCCAGGCCGGATGCAACGCCCTCTGCCCGTCGTACAACCGCGGTTGTTTCGGCTGTTTCGGGCCGAAAGAAACCCCCAATCCCGATTCTCTGGCCGACTGGTGGGAGAAGGAGATGCATCTGTCCAAACCGGAGATCGTCCGGGCCTTTCGCGGTTTCAACGCCTACGCCGAACCGTTCCGGAAAGCGAGCGAACGCCATGAAAAATAGAACCATCAAAGTCGATTACCTGGCCCGTGTCGAGGGTGAGGGGGGCTTGTACGTCAAGGTCAAGGACAACAAGGTGGCCGACGTCAAGCTGAACATCTTTGAGCCGCCCCGCTTTTATGAAGCGTTCCTGCGCGGCCGACACTTCACGGAGGTCCCCGATATCACCGCCCGCATCTGCGGCATTTGCCCCGTCGCCTACCAGACCAGTTCGGTCCGGGCGATGGAAACCGCCTGCGGCGCGACCGTCGACGGCCAACTGCGAGCGCTCCGCCGCCTATTGTACTGCGGCGAGTATATCGAGTCGCACGTCCTGCATATCTATATGCTGCACGCCCCGGACTTCCTCGGCTGTGAAGACGTACTGGATATCGCCAAGGTTCATCCGGACCTGGTCAAAAAGGCCTTGCGCCTGAAGAAAATCGGCAACGACATCATGGTTCTTCTGGGCGGCCGGGAGATTCACCCCATCAACGTCCGCGTCGGCGGTTTTTATAAGGTCCCGACCAAGAACGAATTGCAGACGCTGGTCGAACCGTTGACTTGGGCGCTCGATTTCGCCCTGGCCACGGTTAAGTTCACCGCGACTCTGAATTTCCCCGATTTCGAACAGGATTACGAGTACGTATCTCTGCGGCACCCCGATGAATACCCGTTGTTCGACGGCCGGTTCGTCTCCAACAAAGGAATCGACTGCGCCATCGACGAGTATCCGCAGTACTTCGAGGAACAGCACGTTGCCCACTCGACCTCCCTGCATTCGGTGGTCAAGGCCCGCGGCGCCTATCACGTCGGACCGCTGGCCCGATACAGCCTGAACTTCGACAAGCTCCCCGAAGTCGCCCGGAAGGCGGCCAAGAAGGCGGGACTGAAGGAAACCTGCTTCAATCCCTTCAAGAGTATCATCGTCCGGGCGGTGGAAACGGTTTTCGCCTGCAACGAAGCGCTCCGGATCATTTCCGAATATAAAATGCCCGAGAGGCCGTTTGTCGACGTGACGCCCCAAGCCGCGGTCGGCCACGGCGCCTCGGAGGCTCCCCGCGGCACACTGTACCATCGCTACCGGATCGGGGCCGACGGCCTCATCCAGGAAGCCCGGATAGTCCCGCCGACATCGCAGAACCAAAAGATCATCGAAAGCGACCTGGCGGCCTACGTCGGCAAACATCTGAAGTTGTCGGAGGAAAAACTGACTTGGCAATGCGAGCAGGTGGTCCGCAATTACGATCCCTGCATTTCCTGCTCCTGCCACTTTTTGAAACTGCATATCGATCGGCAGTGAGGCCGGCGCGGCCATGGCGACAGACGGCCCCATCGTCGTTATTGGTGTCGGCAATGACTTCCGCTCCGATGACGGCGTCGGTTTAACCGTCGCCCGCGCCATCGCCGCGCTGAACCTGCCTGGCGTGACCGTCATTGTCGGGGTGGCCGATGGCAGCAATCTGGTGACGGCCTGGGAAAACTCCCGGGCCGTTTTCATTGTCGACTGCGCCCGGTCCGGAGCCGAATCCGGAACCATCCATCGGTTCGACCCGCTCTCCGAAGACATCCCGGCCGATATCTTCCCCCGCTTTTCCACCCATGCCATCGATATCCCCGAAAGTATTAAACTGGGTCGCCTCCTGGGCAATCTTCCGCCGCAATTGACCGTCTATGCCATCGAGGGGGAAAACCTCGCCGCCGGCGCCGAACTTACGTATAAGGTCAAAACGGCCGCCGAGAAGGTCACGGCCATGATTCAGGAAACGATCGCACACATCCTTCCTCGGTAGGATTCATGTCGTCTGAATTTGAAGATCGAAAACAGACAGGCGGGAATCGTCGCGCGCGGCTGACCGCCCAGGGAATCGTCCAGGGGGTCGGTTTTCGGCCGTTTGTTTATCGTCTGGCCACCGATCTTGGCCTGGCCGGCTGGGTACGGAACTCTTCCGCCGGAGTGACTATCGAACTGGAAGGTCCCAGCGAGAAGATTGAATCGTTTGCGGTGCGCCTGCATTCCGAAAAGCCGCCCCACGCTGTCATAATAAATCCCCAGCTTTCCTGGATGGAGCCGGCCGGATACACCGGCTTTGCCGTCATGGAAAGCGATGGCGCAGGCGCCAAGACCGCCCAGGTCCTGCCCGATATCGCCGTCTGTCCCGATTGTTTGCGGGAAATGAACGATCCCGCCGACCGACGGTTCCGGTATCCTTTCACCAATTGCACCAACTGCGGCCCGCGTTATAGCATTATCGAGTTGTTGCCCTACGACCGCGCCAACACGACCATGAAAATCTTCCCGATGTGCTCCGACTGCCGCCGGGAATATGAGGATCCCGCCAACCGCCGTTTTCACGCCCAACCGAATGCCTGCCCTGTCTGCGGACCGCATATCGGACTGTGGGATACGTCGGGGAAAGTCATCGCCGAACAGGATGACACTCTGCGGTTGGCCGCCACGGCAATCCAAGAGGGAAAAATCCTGGCCCTCAAAGGACTGGGCGGGTTTCAGCTTTTGGTGGATGCACGAAACGACGCCGTTGTTCAAGAACTCCGCCGCCGCAAGGCGCGAGAGGAAAAACCGTTCGCCCTGATGGTCCCGCATCTCGAATCGGCCCGACAGATTTGTGCATTGACGGACCTGGAAGAAAGGATATTGACCTCATCGGAAGCGCCGATCATTCTGGCCAGACGCAAACCCGGCGGTATAATCGCCCCCTCCGTCGCGCCGTCAAATCCTTTTCTCGGTATCAT
The DNA here is from genome assembly GCA_012797915.1 of Candidatus Zixiibacteriota bacterium. GTDB lineage: Bacteria > Zixibacteria > MSB-5A5 > GN15 > JAAZOE01 > JAAZOE01. The sequence goes on from JAAZOE010000372.1 coordinate 4,457, forward strand.
GCTTCCCTACACCCCTCTGCACCATCTCCTCATGGGCGAACTGAATATCCCGGTCATCGCCACCAGCGGCAACCTGTCCGATGAACCGATCTGCATCGAGGAACGCGACGCTCTCGCCCGCCTGGGCGATATCGCCGACCTGTTCTTGGTCCATAACCGTCCCATTGCCCGCCAGGTCGATGATTCGGTCGTGCGGGTGATGTTGGATGACGTCCAGGTCGTCCGCAATGCCCGCGGGTATGCCCCTTCGCCGCTAATGCACCCCCGGCCCCACCGACCCGCTTTGGCCGTCGGCGCCCACTTGAAAAACAGCATCGCTATCGGCGGCGATGGTTTCGCCTTCCTCAGCCAGCATATCGGCGATTTGGAGGCCACCCGCGCCCATGACAGCATGGTTCGGACGGCCAATTCCCTGGGCCGTATCCATGATTTCCGTCCCGACGTCGTCACCTGCGATCTTCATCCTGATTACCTTTCCACCCGCTATGCCGCCTCATTGGGATTGCCGATTATTCCGGTCCAGCACCATTACGCCCACGTCCTGG
>JAAZOE010000373.1 GCA_012797915.1 Candidatus Zixiibacteriota bacterium
ACATGTCCCCCGTCGCTGGGTGAAACGGGAGGATGCCCATCTTATCCGCCGCTGCCAATCCTGCCAGGATTTGACCGTTCGGTTGCGCCGGAAGGAGGGTCCCGACCTGTATATTCCCAGTCGGCGACACCCCAAACCGAGTCGTCGGCACCACCATCATCCCTCGGCCTAAGACGGGGTCGAAAAGCCTCTCCCGGGCGCAACCCGGCCCCACAAGATTTTACAAGACAACAAGATGGCGGTGTCGCTTTTTTGGTGGCGAGCCGTTTTTTTCTTGCCGATTCGGGCACCAATGGTTATCATAAACAGTTAAAATATGGTGATGCCAAGGGGAAAAAACGCCGCCCGTTTGGGTGATGTGATCGAGGCCGTGGTCGGATCTCTCGGCCAAGGTAAGAATTATCATGGCTGGCGGATGGTGGCCAAATGGCCGGAGATAGTCGGGCCGCAACTGGCCCGCTGTTCGAAAGCGGTGCGGTATGCCGACGGAGTGTTATATGTGGTCGTGACCGGGGACGCCTGGCGGCAGGAACTGGAAATGCATCTGGAACATATCATCAATGCGATGCATGCCCTCCGCGGCGGGAAGGCCGTGGAACGGATTGTCCTGAGGGGCGGATCGCGTCTGGAGCGGATCGATGAGCAAAGCGATGATCGAAGATAAAGAAAACAAGAACGGGTCGCAGAATTACGATGCCAATTCGATCCAGGTCCTGAAAGGGCTGGAGGCGGTCCGGCGGCGTCCGGCCATGTACATCGGCGACATCTCCACCCGCGGATTGCATCACCTGGTCTACGAGGTGGTGGACAATTCGGTCGATGAGGCGATGGCCGGATTCTGCGATCAGATCGACGTGACCATCCACCCCGATCAATCGATCACCGTCTCGGACAACGGCCGCGGCATCCCGGTGGACATGCATCCCACGCAGAAGAAATCGGCCCTGGAAGTGGTCATGACCATGCTGCACGCCGGGGGGAAGTTCGAACACTCCTCCTACAAGGTCTCCGGCGGTCTGCACGGTGTCGGGGTTTCGGTGGTCAACGCCCTGTCGGCCTGGTGCCGGGTGGAGGTTTGCCGCGACGGCGAGGTTTATTTCCAGGAGTACCGTCAAGGGGACCCGGTCGAACCGGTCAAGAAAATCGGCAAGCGGAAAAAGACCGGCACGACCACGACGTTCCTGCCCGACAGCACGGTTTTCCCGAAGATCGACTTTTCGTTCGATATTTTGGCCGGGCGGATGCGGGAGCTGGCCTTCCTCAATCCCGGTCTGCGAATCGATCTGAAATCGGAACGCCCGGGGCGCGAAAAGCAGGAATCGTTCATGTTCAAGGGAGGCCTGGCCTCCTTCGTGGAATACCTGAACGAGAGTAAAAATAAACTGTTCAAGAAACCGATCGCTTTCGACAAGGAACTCGACGGGGTTGGCGTGTCGGTGGCCATCCAGTATAACGACGGGTACAGCGAATCGATCTGCACCTACGTCAACAACATCTCGACCATCGAGGGCGGGACGCACCTGGTCGGGTTCCGGACCGCTTTCACCCGCACGATCAACAACTACGCGCAAAAGAACAACCTGACCAAGAACCTGAATTTCCAGCTGGCCGGCGAAGACAGCCGCGAGGGTTTGGCAGCGGTGATTTCGGTCCGGGTGGTCGATCCGCAGTTCGAAGGACAAACCAAGACCAAGCTGGGCAACAGCGAGGTCAAGGGGATCGTGGAACGGGTGGTCGGCGAATACCTGGCCCAATATTTCGAGGAAAATCCGCCGGTGGCCAAGAAGATCGTCGAGAAGACAATCGAAGCCGCCCGCAGCCGCGAGGCCGCCCGCAAGGCCAAGGAACTGACCCGGCGCAAGACGGCGCTGGACAACGCCGCTCTGCCGGGCAAGCTGGCCGATTGCGCCACCACCGACCCGGAAGAGGCGGAAATATATATCGTCGAGGGGGACTCGGCCGGGGGCTCGGCCAAGCAGGGACGCAACCGCCGCAACCAGGCGATCCTGCCCCTTCGCGGCAAGATTCTCAACGTCGAGAAGGCGCGCATCGACAAGATCCTGGCCAACGAGGAAATCAAGGCCCTCATCACGGCCATGGGATGCGGCATCGGCGGCGATGAATTCAACCCCGAGAAGGCCCGCTACCACAAGATCATCATCATGACCGATGCCGACATCGACGGGTCGCATATCCGGACGCTGATTCTGACCTTTTTCTTCCGGCACATGAAGGAGTTGATCGAGCGCGGGTTCATCTACATCGCCCAGCCGCCGCTGTATCAGGTGCGCAAGGGAAAAACCGAGAAGTACGCCTATTCCGACGACGAACGGGACCTGCTGGTGGGGCAGCTCGGCGGCGACGGCGTCACCATTCAGCGGTACAAGGGGTTGGGCGAGATGAATCCGGAGCAGCTCTGGCATACGACGATGAACCCGGAGACGCGGACGCTGTTGCAGGTGAGCATGGCAGACGCCGCGCAGTGCGAGCACCTGTTTTCGCTTTTGATGGGAGACGAGATCGAACCCCGTCGGGAGTTTATCCAGCAGAACGCGACCTATGTCCGTAACCTGGATGTGTAGTATCGTCTAGCAACGATGTCGGTATCGGACATGGCCCAAGCGTATCCGACAAAGCAACGCACAACTTTGGGGGGACAGTCCGCCGACGGGCGGCATGGATAGGTTCTGTCCTATGGAATTTTCGACCCCACCGGTTATCATTGGCAGGAGTTGAGGAACCCATGAAGGTCAAGATTTATCAGGGGGATATCACCCGGGCGGCCACCGACGCCATCGTCAACGCCGCCAACAACGAGCTCTGGATGGGCGCCGGCGTCGCCGGGGCGATCAAGCGCCGCGGCGGACAGATCATCGAGGACGAGGCGGTCGCGTTGGGGCCGATCGAGGTCGGCGAGGCGGTGGCCACCACCGCCGGCGACCTGCCGCACACCTATGTCATCCACGCCGCCGGAATGGGGCAGGATTTGAAAACATCGGAAGAACTGGTCTACCTCAGCACCCTCAACAGCCTGAAACTGGCCGAAAGCCTCGGCCTGTCGTCGCTGGCCTTCCCGGCCATCGGCACCGGCGTGGGCGGACTGTCCATCGCACAATGCGCCCGGGCCATGAAGAAGGCGCTGGAGGAATTCACCCCCAATGCCCGGTCGATCGGCGAGGTGCATTTCGTTCTTTTCAACGCCCATGACCTGGAGGAGTTCGACAAGGTTTTCGAGTAACGTTTTATCGTGCGGGCAATATCCGGTCTCAAAGTAATTCTCTGTCCAATTTCATCGGTATCCCGCCGCTTCGACGAGATTCATCGGTCGATCCGGGAAACTCCTGGTTCCCGCGACCATGCGGTCATCGCATGGGGCAAGATGTTTTCCCCGGCCGGAAAGAACCAAAAACGGCTTGACCGGTCAAAACGGGGACGCTATATTCCGTCGCTTGGAGCGCAGGAGAAGGTATTCATAGGGACTATTGTGCATTACAGCCGTCGACAATTCTACGAACAGTCCTCCACGCACCTCGGGGTGTATTGCCGGAAACTGGGCCTGACTCCCAACTTCCTGACCGGCGTTTCCCTGGTCTGCGCGCTGGCCAGCGGAATTCTGTTCTGGCAAAAACAGTTGATCTGGGGGCTGGTCCTCATGGCCCTGACCTCCGTGACCGACATGCTCGACGGCGCCACCGCCCGGGCCGGCAACATGGGGACCGTTTTCGGCGGCATCCTCGACCACGTCTCCGACCGCTACGGGGAATTCTTCATCCTGGCCGGCCTGGGGCTTTCCGGGCTGGCCCATCACGGCTGGGCCATCTTCGCCCTTTTCGGCATGCTCATCGCTTCGTACACCCGCGCCGCGGCCGAATCGATCGGCAACCTGCCGACCTGCGCCGTCGGCATCATGGGCCGATTTGAGAAATTCATCATCATCGTCGTCGGGGTGCTGCTGGAGTATTTCTTCCCCGGTCATAATTTCCTCGACTACTGCCTGATCGTCGTCGGCGCGGCCTCGATCATCACCTCCATCCAACGGCTGGTTTTCGCCGCCAGGCAATTGAAAAAGAGACCCTAGCATGATCGTCGCTCTGGGAAACCCCGTATACGATTACATCGAAACCAAGCGGATTAAGACCGACGGCCGGGTGTTGTCGGGATGTTCCACCAACGCCGCGCTGGCCTTGGCCAAGCTGGGAAAGAAGGTCACGCTGGTCGGCTCGGTCGGGCCGGACTACCGGGATGCTTTCGCCGCCGATCTGGGCAGGTACGGCATTACCGCCCGGCCGCTTCCCTCGGCCGAAACCGGCGGTTTTTCGCTGATTTACTACGACGACTTCGGCAACCGTCATCTGGATTTGCTTGGACGGGCCGATCCGATTACGGCCGTGCCGGATGACCTTTTGGCCTCGGCCGAGGCGGTCTTGATCGGCCCCATTTTGAAGGAAGTCAGTTTCGATCTCATTCGGGACATCCGCCGGCGGTTTGACGGCCTTTTCTTCTGCGACCCGCAGGGGCTTTTACGCGGGGCCGGGGACACCGGTCGCATCTATCATGAAAAGCCGGACGGGATCGA
>JAAZOE010000374.1 GCA_012797915.1 Candidatus Zixiibacteriota bacterium
ATGCATCCGCATCTTGCCCGAGATATGCGCCAAAACCACGTGGCCGTTGTCCAGTTCCACTTTGAACATGGCGTTCGGCAGCGGCTCCAGCACTTTCCCCTCGACCTGAATCACGTCTTCTTTGGCCATACGCTCCTTACGCCAACGTCAGTATTTCCGGACCGTTGCCGGTGATCGCCACGGTATGCTCGAAATGCGCCGAGGGCGACCCGTCGGCCGTCACGGTCGTCCAGCCGTCCGGCTTGAACACGATTCTATAATCACCGGCGTTGACCATCGGTTCGATGGCCAGCACCAGACCTTTGGCCAGAAGCGGTCCCGTCCCGGCCGTGCCGAAATTGTGCACCTGCGGATCCTCGTGCATCCGCCGCCCGATGCCGTGGCCGACCAGATCGCGGACCACGGAAAAGCCGCTGGCCTCGACCGTCTGCTGGACCGCCGCCGAGATATCTCCCAGGCGGTTGCCTACGCGGGCCTGGTCGATGCCGGCTTCGAGGGCGGCCAGGGTCACGTCCATCAGTTTCCGTTTCAACGGATCCACCGCGCCGACGGCATAGGTCCGGGCGCCGTCGCCGCAGTACCCGTCGAGCGTCGCGCCCACATCGATGGAAACGATCTGCCCCGCGACCAGTTTGCGGTCGGAGGGAATCCCGTGCACGACCACCTCGTCGATCGAGGCGCAGATGGAAGCCGGAAAGGTGTGCCCACCCATGCGGTACCCCTTGAAGAGCGGTTCGCCGCCGCGGCTGCGGATATGGTCTTCGGCCAACGCATCCAGTTCGCGGGTGGTGACCCCGGGGGCGATATGCCGGCCCATCAGGTCCAGCACCTCGGCCACCAGCCGTCCCGCCTCGCGCATCACGGCGATCTCTCTGTCCGACTTCAACTCAGGCATCGACACTCACGTTCAGTCCCGCGGCCACGCGGGAAAAAATCTGGTCCGGCGTCCCCACGCCGGCAATCATCAACAGCAGCGATCGGGTCCGGTAATATTCTTCGACCGGTTGCGATTGCTGCCGGTAAACGTCCAGCCGGTGACCGATCACGTCCGGGGCGTCGTCCGCCCGCGGCCTCAGCCGTCCCCCGCACCGGTCGCAGACCCCGGCCCGCCGCGGGGGGTTGGTGGCCATGCCGTAAATCACCTGGCAGGCCTCGCAATACAGGCGGTTGGACAACCGCCGCACGATTTCGTCGCGATCGACCTGCAACAGGATGGCCCGGTCGATTCCGGCGCCGTCCCCCACCAGGGCGTCCAGCGCCTCGGCCTGCGGCACCGTCCGCGGAAACCCGTCGAGGATGAACCCCCGAGCGAGTTCCCCGGCCGCCTGTTTCTCGCCGATCAGGCCGATGATAACCTGATCCGGTACCAGTTCGCCGGCGGCCATGTATTTTTGCGCGTCGCGGCCCAACGGGGTGTTGTCCCGCACGGCCGCCCGCAACAGGTCGCCCGTGGACAGGTGGGGAATCGACAGGCGGTGCGCCAAACGCATCGCCTGGGTCCCTTTGCCCGACCCCGGCGCGCCCAGGAAGACCAGATTCATCAGTACGATCTCCCGCGAATCCGGCCTTTCTTCATAAACCCGTCGTAATGCCGCATCAACAGATGCGACTCGATTTGCTGCAAGGTATCCAGCGCCACGCCCACCACGATCAGAAGGCCGGTGCCGCCGAAGAAATACTGCACCCGGAACTGGGACATCAGGACCCAGGGCAGGATGGCGATCACCGCGAAAAAGACGGCGCCCGGCAGGGTGATGCGGGTCAGAATCTTTTCGATGTATTCAGCGGTCCGCTTGCCCGGCCGGATGCCGGGGATGAAGCCGCCGTTTTTGCGCATGTTGTCGGCCAGGTCCAGCGGATTGAACACCAACGCCGTGTAGAAGTAGGCGAAGAAGATAATGATTACGCCGTAGAGGACGTTGTAGATCCAGGTTCCGGGGGTGAACCAGTAGGTGATGATGTTGTTGACCCACTCGACATTGGGGAACAACTGGGCCACCGTGGCCGGCGCCATGATGATCGACTGGGCGAAGATGATCGGGATGATACCGGCCGAATTGACCGACAGCGGCAGATGGGTCGTCTGGCCGCCGTAGACCCGGCGCCCGACGACTTTCTTGGGATACTGGACCGGCACCCGCCGCTGGGCGCGGGTGACCAGCACCACCGCGGCGATGACCGCGATCATCATGATGATCATGAGCAATTCGACGAAGATGGAGCGGGTCCCGGCGAAGACCATCTGGGCCTCCTCGAGGACCGCTTCCGGGAAGCGGGCGATGATGCCAATGAAGATGATCAGGGAGATGCCGTTGCCGATGCCCCGTTCGGTGATTTGCTCGCCCAGCCACATGATAAAGATCGTGCCACAGGTGAAGGTCAGGATGGTCAGGGGGATGAAGGTCAATCCGCTCATGGTGACGGCCGGCTGGCCGGTCGGGCCGACGATCGAGCGCAGATAGACGGCGGTGCCGTAGGCCTGCAGCGCGGCGATGACGACCGTGCCGTAGCGGGTGTACTGGGTGATCTTGCGCCGTCCTTCTTCGCCTTCCTTCTGCAGTTTCTGGATGTACGGCACGACCGCGCCCAGAAGCTGCATGATGATCGAGGCGGAGATGTAGGGCATGATGCCCATGGCGAAGATGGTCGCCTTCTGGAAGGCGCCCCCGGCGAACATGTCGAACATGCCCATGAGGGTCCCGGCCGACCCGGCGAAAAAGCTTTCCAGCACGGTGGCATCGATACCCGGGGTGGGGATATGGCCGCCGATGCGGTAGACGACGAGCAGGGCGAAGGTGTAGAAGATCCGTCTTCGCAACTCTTCGATCTTGAAAATCGATTGAAACGTCCCTATCACTGGGCCACCTCAACCTTTCCTCCGGCCGCCTCGATCTTCTTTCGGGCGGATTCGCTGCAGGCCGCCACGACGACCGTCATCGCGGTTTCCGCCTCACCCCGACCGAGCAGTTTGACCGGTATGTTCAAGGACTTGATCTTGCCGAGCTTTTTCAGCACGTCCGCCGTGATCGGCTGGTCCGTCGGACACCCCTTGAGGGTTTCCAGATTGACGATCTGGAACGGCTGCTTGAAGATGCTGCGGAATCCCCGCTTGGGCAGGCGCAGGTGCAGCGGCATCTGTCCGCCCATCTGCCAGGGATGGATGGTGCCGCCCGAACGGGCCTTCTGGCCCTTGTGGCCGCGGCCCGAGGTTTTGCCGTGCCCGGAGCCCGGTCCGCGTCCCACCCGTTTGCGGTTGCGCCGCGATCCCGGAGCCGGTTTCAAGTTGGACAATTCCATCACAGAACCTTTCGTATCCGCTTTCGGCGGCGGTTAACCGATTTCCTCGACCGTCACCAGATGCTGGACGCTGTTAATCATGCCGCGAATCTGCGGGGTATCCTCGTGAATCACCGTCCGGCGAATCCGCCCCAGGCCGAGCGCCTCGATCGTGCGGCGGTGCTTGGGGAGCCGTCCGGCGGCCGAGCGCACCTGGGTAATTTTCAGTTTGGCCATGCTGGACCTCTCACCCCTTCTCCAAAAAATCCTGTTCCTGCTGCCGGGTCCGCAGGCGAATCAGGCCGTTCATGGTCGCCTTGGCGACATTATGGGGATTGCGCGACCCCAGGACCTTGGTCAGGATATCCTGGACCCCGACCGACTCCAGGACCGCCCGGACGCCGCCGCCGGCGATGACGCCGGTGCCGGGGGAGGCCGGTTTCAGGATCACCTGGGTGGCGCCGAAGATGCCGATGATCTGATGCGGCACCGTCCCTTCCGCCAGAGAGACCGCGACCATGGCGCGGCGGGCGGCCTCCGTTCCCTTGTGAATGGCGCCGGCGACTTCGGCCGACTTGCCCAGTCCGATACCAACCTTGCCGTTGCGGTCGCCGACGGCGACCAGGGCGGTGAA
>JAAZOE010000375.1 GCA_012797915.1 Candidatus Zixiibacteriota bacterium
CAGCACGATCTTGGCCTTACTCTTGGAATCCCATTGCCGTCGCTTCATGACTGATCTCCTTTCCGCCTCGGTCGGAAGCTTGTGAAATCAGCCACAAGATACTCTCTTACGACCCGTTATGCACTAACGGGGAGCAGTATATGGTATATCCTAAATGTCATGGTCACTATCGTGTCAAGTGGATTACCAAGGGAATCCGCCAGTTGTCCCTGATAATTCATTTTGTGCGGGATGTTCCCTGCGTATGAATGACTTACCAATACCAACAGCCCACATAGAGCTACAAGTAAAGACTTTCGGAAAAGCATAAAACCTCCTCCTCTTTGGATGTGTAACGTATCGAGAAAAATAGGGGCACGGTACCGAAATATGCCCGTTTTAACATAGCGAGCGCGGCAAAAAAGATCAAGCTGAATTTGCCTGTGCATTATTATTTTATGTAACAGTGGCATCCGGCCGAATTACAAGCCGCACACTATTCGCCCTCGCGCTACGGCAATATTGTATGACGGACTATGGATACTGTTAGAAATGAATCGTTAATAACGTTTATTAGGACCCGGCGATTTTCCGGCTGCATTCTTTTTGTTGATTCCCCGCCGGTCGGCCGTTAGTTTGATCAACGGATAACGGCGGTGAAAATATCAGAGGTGGAGATGCGGCCATGAAGAAGGAATATTTTCGCACGTTCATATTCGCCGGGGTGACCATCCTGGCCGGGTATCTGTTCTATCGCCTGCTGAATCCGTTCCTGGCCCCGCTCTGCTGGGCGGCCATCTTCGCCATCGTTTTCTTCCCCGCCCATGACAAGCTTCGCCGCTGGATCAAGTCCGACTCGCTGCGGGCTGTGCTGGTCACGGCCTTGGTGATTGTCGTGATCATCGGCCCGGTCGCCTATCTCGGCGTGTCGCTGGCGCAGGAGGCAATCACCTTGTTCGACACGGTCAGCGGCTGGGTCGATTCCGGCAAGCTGAACGCGCTGGTCGACTTTAAGAACACGGCCGTCTACCATTCGCTGGAGACGCGACTGTCCCCGTATGTTGATTTGTCGCATCTCGACCTGCAGGTCATGCTCGAAAACGGAGTGAAAAAAATATCGACCTTCGCGCTGGCTCAGGCCACCAAGGTTTTGACCAACATCGGCAAGATTCTTTTCCAGTTCGTGCTCATGATCGTCTTTCTGTTCTATTTTCTCCGCGACGGCGAGGCGTTGCTGGGATATATCCGGGGGATCATCCCCCTGGCGCCCGACAAGGCCGCGGTCACCATCGCCGAGCTGAAGAAAGTGATCCAAAGCAACATGTACGGCGGACTGGTGGTGGCGTTACTGCAGGGTTTTCTGGGCGGGGTGCTTTTCCTGATCATGGGTCTGCCCTCACCGGTGTTCTGGGGGGCGGTGATGGCGTTTTTGGCCCTGCTGCCGCTCATCGGCCCGTTCATCATTTATATCCCCGCCGGGATCATCCTGATCGCCACCGGCTCGCCGGTCAAGGGGATTCTGTTGATCGCCATCGGCTCGGTCATCGTCAGCCAGATCGACAATTTCCTCCGGCCGATTCTGGCCTCGCGCGAAACCGGCATGCATACCCTGTTGTTGTTCATTTCCATCATGGGGGGCGCGGCGGTCTTCGGGCTGTTGGGAGTCGTCCTGGGACCGGTGATCGCGGCAATCTTCGTCACGATTTTCGACATCTTCCGCCTGAAGCTGATGGAAACCAACGGGGGGCCATCCCCGGCCGCAGTCGACGAGGTCCCGCCGCCGCCGGAAGGTTTTGTTCCCGGCGACGGCAACTAATCGACTCCTGCATCGATCATCCCCTGGCCACAAAACCGATTGCAGCATTTGGGGGGAGCCACGTATATTTAGTCGGAAAAGAACTCCTCACCCCTGTCATCGTACCCGCCGCATGGAACGGGAGGCTGCCATGAATCGTATTGTGACCGTTTACGCGCTCGTCGTCGTGACCGTCCTCTGTCTGGGGGCCGACAGCCCGGCGCAGATCATGAACTATCAGATATCATCCCCCTATTACCAACTCCAGAACGAAGAGCAGGTTTTTTATTGCCCCACGGACAGTAATTTTATCCTGGCGACCTGGCGCGATTTCCGGCTGGGATACCGCCGGTGCGCCATCGGGCGGTCGACCGACGGCGGGACCACCTGGACGGACCGTCTCAATGATTCGATGCTGAACTGGGACAATTACCAATCCGACCCGACGATGGCTGTCGACCGCCAGGGACGATTCTATTGCGGCTACCTGGATTGGAGCACCACTTGGGAGGATTCAAGCTTCATCTCGTTCATCCGTTCCGATGATAAGGGAGCGACCTGGTCCAGCCCGCATGCGGTTGAGGATGGGCCCGGGCCGTATTTCGAGGACAAGCAGTTCATCACGGTCGACCGGACGGGCGGAGCACACGACGGCACCGTCTATGTCGCCTGGGCTCGTTTTTGGAATCCGACCCGGATGATGTTCGCCCGGTCGCTGGACGGGGCGGTGACGTTCGAAGACACGGTCATTGTCGGGCCGGTTCAGGTCATCCCCGGTTGCGGCGACTACGATGCCGGGCAGTTCGCCCAGCCGATCGTGGGAGCCGACGGCGCGGTGTATGTCTTCTGGTCCGGCGCGCAGATCGAGCCAAGCACCTGCGACGGGTATTACGCCATGAAAATGTCGAAATCGACCGATGGCGGCCAGACCTGGCCGATTCAGGCCCGGCCGATTGTAGCCTACAACAGGTTCTCGTACGCCGACGGCGATATCAATGTCTACAATTGCCCGGCCGGGGACGCCGACATCAGCGGCGGTCCCTACGACGGTACGATTTATATCTCCTACCTCAACGGCACGATCGACGGGGACTACTACCATGCCGATATTTATCTGATCAGATCGGTCGACGGCGGCGATACCTGGACGACGCCGATGCGGATCAACGACGATCCGTTGGGGTTTGATGTGGATCAATTTCATCCCTGGCTGACGGTCAATCAGGACGGAGTCGTGGCGATGATCTTCTATGACCAACGGATGGACCCCAACCATTACCTGTTCGACGTCTTCGCGACCTATTCGTTCGATGGCGGACAGACGTTCACGGCTAATCATCGGATCACGACCGTGTCGTCGTCGCCGGATGATTTGGACAAATCGGCTCCGCGCGACGCCTGGGAGGGACAGGTCGATCCTCAGGGAGTGTATCATTACCTGAACCCGATGGCCGGCCGAATCGCCGAGTATATCGGCGTCACATTGTTCCACGACGCGGTCACCGCGGTCTGGACCGATACCCGCAACGGCAACCAGGATGTTTTCGGCGCGACCTTTGCCATTCCGTTCCTGAAACCGCGGTTGTTCGGCGTGCCCGACGGGTTATATATCGGATCATTGTATGGTTCACTTTTCTGGTCGACGTGCTGGCATCAGGATAATGATTCCTACCGGATCGAAATCAGCGCCGACCCGACGTTCCAGACCACCAACTTGGTGGTGGAACGGCCCGACAATGTCCTGCCGCACATCGCCCTTCTTTCTTTGGCCGACGACATTTATTATTGGCGGGTGAAAGCATTCCGCAACGCCGGCGCGGACTCGACGGAATACAGCGATGTCTGGTCATTCATCCTCGACCTACAAGCGCCATCGATGCCATCGTTGGTATCGCCGGATGAGGGACAGGAAATATATGACGCGCAGCCGCAGTTCGAATGGTCCGCCGCCGCCGGGACACCGGTGTCGCCGGAGTATTTCGAGCTGGAGATTTCGGCCGATTCCCTGTTCACCGGCACCCCGCCGTACTTCGATTACGCCGGCTTGACCGTCGATACGATGACCCTGCCGGTTCCGCTGCCGGCGGAGACGACCTATTTCTGGCGGGTGAATCATTACGATCTGGCGGGAAACAGCTCCGGGTTTACTCCGTATCGGTGGTTCGGCTATCGGTCGTTTTTGTGCGGCGAC
>JAAZOE010000376.1 GCA_012797915.1 Candidatus Zixiibacteriota bacterium
ATAAAAATAACGAGCGCGTCGCAAGCCACCTTAGCTCAGCTGGTAGAGCAGCTGATTCGTAATCAGCAGGTCTGCGGTTCGATTCCGCAAGGTGGCTGTTTTTTATTGTCCAATACCCGATTCAGCAACCTCTCGATCACGGCGATCGAATGGCCGTCGGACAAGACCGATGAAGAATCGGTGATTCTCGTTGCCGCCCACGTCGGGATGCCGTACATTGGGGCAATCGATGGTGTCACGGCGAACTTGATTAACCATGGGCACACAGATGGCAGGCAAGACGCTTCGGATACTCATTATCGTTATCGGTTCACTCCTGACCGTGGTTTACGCCGCGTTTTTCATCAGCGAGATTACCATGGTTGCCACGTATCGGGCCTCCGGAACCGTCCAGAGCCGGGTTTTTACGCGTGGGGAAAAGACGGTGGAGTTCCTGGAGGTGGATTCGGCCGATTTCGTGGCCCCGCCCTATCCGCATCCCGGAGACACCATCACCGCTATTGGCGATTCCGCGGTTGCCCCGGGCAGCTGGACGAAAGCCTTTGATTCACCCAACCGGCCGGGGACCGAAGTTCCGATCGCGTACACGCATCACGGCGAGTCCTTTACTTCGATCATGCGCACCAGTCCGGCGAGTTTGTCCGATCTTGCCCTGACCGCCTTCATCATGTTTTTGCGCTTTCTAATCATTCTTTCCTATCTGGTGCTCGGTTTCTGGGCCTTCTCGAAACGTCCTGATTCCGGAGCGGTTCGGGCGTTGACGCTCTTCTGTTTCGCCATGGCCAGCTTCTTGATCGGCGCCGTGAGTCTGGGGATCGAACAGTACGCCACCTTTACCATCCCGTATTGGCCGATAATCCGGGAGATTCTGGGAGCCTTTTCGATCCTGTTCGGGGCCTTCTGGCTCAACCTCAATCTGTTGTTCCCGTCGCCGCGGCGATTGATGATATCCCATCCCCTCTGGGGATATCTCCTCTGTTATCTGCCGATGGTTCTCCTGGTGTTGGCCACGGTCGTTTTTCGGGACGGATCTCTGGGCACCGCCGCCATCACTCTGGTGGCCGTCCAGCTGTTGGCCGGCTTTCTTCTGCTGGGATGGCGCCATTACACCTCCCGTGATCCCCTGGAAAAGCGTCAAACCCGCCTGGTTCTGTGGGGCTCAGGCGTCGGCTTGCTGAGTCTGGCCGTCCTTATCGTCATCGGCGTCTTGGCCACCTCCTGGATGCGGCAACTCTCCACTCTCATTCTCACGATCATGATCACCTGCCTTTTCCTGGCCTTGCTCTTATCGCCGATCTCGTTTGCCTATGCCTTCGGCCGGTACCGGCTTCTGGAAGTCGAAGGCCGTATTCGCCGCGGCACCCGGCATCTGCTTGCGTCCATCATCCTGCTGGCTGCCCTGTACGTGTTGATCTTTGTCATCAGCGAAACTCTGTTGTCGCTGCTCGGCGTGGAAAGCCGGACGTTCGTTCTAATCGCCGCCCTGGCCCTGGCCATCGGTTTCGCCCCGGCCCAACGGCGATTGACCAACCTGCTGGATAAATGGTTCTATCCCGAGCGGGCGCGTCTTAAGGGGATGCTCGACGACTTCATCCGCGGCTCGCAGGGCTCGACCGATACGGAGGCCTTCTGGAACGGCCTGGAAACCCGGCTGAAAACGGCCTTGAAGGTCGATTCCGTGTACCCCGTCGTCCGCGCTCATAATAACGGACATTTCGTTCATTGGCAGGGGAATCCCACGCCCTTCAACATTTCCAGCCCGTTCATCGGGGCGATAGCCCAAACCGGCGGACGGCCGGTTCTACGGGACGAATTGGAAGCCAGTCGGAAAGCGGTCCTCACCGTCGCGGAATCGGACTGGTTCACCGCCAACCGCCTGGCGTTGGTGCTGCCGATGGTGACCCGGTCGGAGTTGATCGGTTTTCTCGGGATTGGTTACAAATCCGAGCAACGCGATTTCGAACCGGCCGACTTCGAAATCCTGCAATCGCTGACCAGCCAGATCGCCGTCGTCACCGACAATCTGCGCCTGTTGGAGGAAAACGCGGTAAAGAAGCGGTTGGAGGCGGAACTGTCCATCGCGCGCAAGGTGCAGGAAGGGATGCTGCCGCATGATTTGCCGCCGACGCCGGGACTGGCCGTTGCCGCCCGCAGCCGGTTTTGCACCGAGGTCGCCGGCGACTATTACGACGTCATCGACATGCCGGGCGGCCGGACCATGCTGGCCATCGGCGATGTTTCCGGCAAGGGGGCCGGGGCGGCGCTGCTGATGTCCAATGTGCAGGCCTCGCTTCGCACCGCCGTCGGCGTCGGCATCCGGCAGGATGGCCCTCCGCCGTCCGCCGCGTCGTCCATTCCGCGCTCAGACGATGTGCGGCTGACCGATGTCATCGCCAGTATGAACCGTTTGATCTGGCGGAATTCGCAGCCGGATCAGTTCATCACGTTTTTCGCCGCCGTCTACGATCCCGCCCGCCGCCGGCTGGAGTACGTCAATGCCGGCCACAATCCTCCGTTGGTTATTCGAGGCGACGGGACCATCGTTGAGCTTACCGAAGGAGGGCTGTTTTTGGGAGCGATCAAGGATGTCTCTTTTGCCTCCGGGGTTGTCGATGTTGCCGAAGGAGACCTCTTTTTCTTTTACACAGACGGGCTGAGCGAGGCGATGCGATCCGATGATGAGATGTTC
>JAAZOE010000377.1 GCA_012797915.1 Candidatus Zixiibacteriota bacterium
AGCGCCGAAGCGCATCCATCCCGGCAGGCCGGTGGCGTAATACCAATGCCGCCAGCCGCGTCCGCCGCCGCCAAATCCCCGGCCTCTCCCGAATCCCATGCCAAAACCCCGTCCGGGGGCGGGATTCATATACCCCGGCATTCCAAAACCGGCGCAGTATCCCAATCCGCGCCCCGTCATCGGACCCATCCCGGCAGGTCCGGTTCTGTCACCTCGTGGCATGACTCATATCTCCTTTCCGGCCGATCGGCCTGCTATTCTCTGGTCATTGTCGCCCCGCACTGGGGGCATTTCCGCTGCATGCAGGGAACGCCTTGCTCGTGCGGTTCAATATGTCCGCACTGCGGACAGCGGCAGTTGCCGCCGGGTCGCCCGGCAACGGGACCGCCCATTCCGCCGCGTCCCCGTCCGCCTTGGCCCCTACCACCACCGCCTTGTCCACCGCCTCGGCCGCCGCCTTGTCCCCGTCCGCCGCCTCGGCCGCTGCCTTGTCCTCTTCCATTCATGGCGAATTCTCCTTGATTGAAATGTCCGCGATGAGTCCGTCGGTGACATCCGGGCATGGCATAGGCAGTTGGCCGCAGACGGCCGCTTAGCCAGGCCTGCTTGATTTCCGGCAACTCTCCGGCCACAAACGGGATGACGTGAATGCCGTACCCGCGGAACATCATCTGCAACGGCCGGGAAATCGCGCCGCACACCAACGTGTTGATACCCAATTCGACCAGGCGGAGCGCCTTATGGGCCGGGATATCGTCCCGCAGTTGTTGCTCGGTCTGGCCGATGATTATCCCGTTGTCGGTTTCTACGATGTGGATCAGTCGGGCGACATCGAAAACCGGGCCGATTCGATTATTCCAGATGGCAAACGCCGTCTTCATCGCGTGTGATCCTTATCTTTACGCTGCCTGTGCGTAAAGCATGGAATGTGCCGGAAGTGTCGAAGGTTTCTTTTTTAATTGTAATATGTTGATAGCCAACAGGATGCTTGTTTCCCTCAAAGGCCGGGGAGGCAAATATAGTAGCATGCACGCTACTTTGATGGCCAAAAACAGAAGCGTCTATGCTACTGTCTGTTTGCGGAACGGCCATCCCGTTCAGGCAAGGGGATGCCAAGTTTCTTCATTTTACGGAAGAGGGTTGTTTTATGAATGCCAAGTTCCCTGGCCGCCGCCAATCGATTGTAACCGTTTCGCTTCAAGGCGTCGCGAATGGACTGGGCTTCAAGCAGATCATGGGCCGCATACCGGTCCGGTGGAGACGACCGCGGCAGGCCGTGAGTTGTCAATTCATCGGGAAGATGCTTGAGGCCGATGAGTCCCTCCTGACAAAGGATAAAGGCGCGCTCGATGGTGTTTTCCAGTTCGCGGATGTTGCCGGGCCAATCATGGGCCATGAGCAGCGATAGCGCTTCCGCGCCTATCCCCGATACATTTTTCCGCTGCAGGCGATTGAACTGGGTAATGAACTGCTCGGCCAACAGCGGAATATCCTCCTTCCGCCGCCGCAGCGGGGGCAGTTCGATTCGAACCACGTTGATCCGGTAGTAGAGGTCTTCCCGAAACGCGCCTTGCCGCACGAGGTCGGCCAGATCCCGGTTGGTGGCCACGATGATTCGCGCATCCGTTTCCTCGGACCGGAAGGCCCCGAGCGGTTCATATATCCGGTCCTGGAGCACTCGCAACAGGCGGACCTGCATGGCTGGGCTGATCTCGCCGATCTCGTCAAGAAAGAGGGTGCCGCTCCTGGCCATGGCGAAACGGCCGGGTTTGTCCTTATTGGCGCCGGTGAAGGCGCCGGCTTTGTATCCGAACAGTTCCGATTCCAAAAGCGTATCGGGTAACGCCCCGCAGTTGACGGCGATGAACGGCCCTTGGCTGTGCGGGCCGAGGGAATGGATGGTCTGCGCCACCAGTTCCTTGCCGGTGCCGGTTTCCCCCAGGATGAGGACCGTGCTGGGGCTGGCGGCGATGGTGGGCAGGACCTCGAACACCCGCTGCATCAGCGGACTGCGGCTGGAAAGGTCGCCTACCCGGAATTTCCCCTCCAGTTCCAGGCGCAGCGCTTCAATTTCAGAGAGGTCGCGGAACGTCTCGGCCCCGCCGATGGTCCGCCCCCGCGCGTCCCGCAGTATCGCGGTGGAGACGCTTATCGGAATCCGTTTCCCGTCCGCGTTGATGATATACCCCGATTTGCCGATAATCGGTTTCTTGGTTTTCATGGTGTGGCGCAGGGCGCACTCGACCTCGCACATGCTGGAGCGAAAAACCTCCGAGCACCGTTTGCCGACGGCCTCGCGGCGGCGGATACCGGTGATCTCCTCGGCCGCGCGATTGAACGAGGTGATATGCCATTCCAGGTCCACCGTGAACACGCCATCGGAAATGCTGTCCAGAATGGAGTCGGTGAACCCGGCCAGGGGGACCGTTTTGCTCTGTTGGCGACGGCTCATATCCTGCTGCCTCAGCTCAGTATTCTCTGTTCAATCTAATGGGTGCCCGGACGAGAGGCAAGCGATTCCTCAAACGCCGCCGGCGGCCCTATACCGTTTCCCCGTCCCTGGCCCCGGCCACGACTCCGGTCTGGATGGCAACAACAGAAATACATGGTGAAGCCAACACGACGAATCGACACAGGGCGGATTCACCACCCGTCTTCTGAAATCATCCCATGCGGGTAACAGACGGTTTCGGGCCGGTGTTTTATTCGGGTTGAAAGAAGAAACTTGATCGCGTGTATACTTGCGACCGCGAGTCCGCTTGCGGGAACAATCGGGATATTCGTAACACTCCCTGCGTGGGGGGGCGGATTCGCGTTAAGCGACCATGTCTTGGCGGCAGGACGCTATGACGGCGGGGTTTGTTTTATCGACGGGGAGAGAGATGCGGCAGTTCGTGGCCAGGGTATGATACAACCATAAAATCGTATTCTCGCCCAAACGTCACCGGGGACATCACCGCCGCGACCTACGTGGCCCGTTCCGAGAGGCATCGGTTGATGATCGCTCCCCAATCCGAGTGGCTCTGAAGTTTTAACCGGGCAATCTGGTGCCGGGGCCGCAAACAATCTTGCACGGCAATACGCCACTGATACTTCATCAATGCGTTTCAGGCAGACAAGGGGACTATCTCCCGTATTTGGGCTCGGGGAGGCGTCGTCGGCCGTCGTCCTGCGGGGATGATCCCCGTGATGACCGTCAAGAAACGGGCCGGATCGGCCGATAGTATGGGTAACGAGACTGCGCCTTATCCCCGGGGCTTCTCTGCAGAAAAATGAGGAGTTTCAGCATGGCCAGAATCCTGATCATTGATGATTCCAAATTTCAGCGGAAATGTCTCTCCCGTATGCTCGGCGCCATGGGGCACGAGGTAACGGAGGCGGAAAATGGGGCCATCGGCCTGCAGGTGCATGAGACAATCAAACCGGACATCATCATTTCCGATTTGTTGATGCCGGTGCTGGACGGTATCGGCCTGTTACGCGGCCTGAACGCGAAAGGCGCCACGACCCCGGTGGTCGTGGTGACGGCCGACATCCAGGAATGCACCCGGGAGGAATGCCTGCAATTGGGCGCCAAAGCCCTGCTCAACAAGCCGGTGACCGTCGCCACCCTGGAGACGGCCCTGGGCCGATTCCTGCCCGCCCAAACCGGGGAGAAGTCGCCATGCTGACTCATGAACAAAGCGATACGCTGACCGAGGTGTTCAACGCCGGGGTCATCAAAGCCGGAGTCGCCCTCACTAACCTGGTCGGCCATCAGGTTCGTATGCAGGTGCCGTTGGTGGGGGTCACCGATTTTACCGACCTCCACAACTGTTTGGGGATCGGGAATGATCTGCAACTGGTCTCCGTTTGTCAGCAATTCTGCGGTACCATGGATGGATATGCCCTGTTGCTGCTGTCCCGGGAAAGCGGCGACGCCCTCACCAACCGTCTGACCGGCAGTGATCCAGGGACGGCCCCGGCCGAGGCCGAGCGCAGCGAAACGCTGTTGGAGGTCGGCAATATCCTCATCAACGGCATCCTCGGGACGATTGCCAATACCGTCGGCGACCGATTCGAGTATCAGGTGCCGGTGTATCGGGAAGGTTCGCTGCCGCTCATCATCGGCATCTCCTCCTGTGCGGCCAACTGCTCCATCGGCGATTCCCATTCCCTCTATGCCCGAGCCCAGTTCGATATCGATGAGGCGCGGGTTATCGGCAGCATACTTATTCTGCTGACCGCCGGGGGATTTGACCGGCTGATCGGGCTGGTCGACGGCCTGCGGGGGCAGGCCAAAGCAACCGCCTCGGGCGGCGCCGCCCCTCAGACGCCGGTCAAGTAGGCGCCCGGATCTTATTACCTCCCACCCCGCATCCGAGTGGCTCTGACCCGTCGGGAATATATCACGGACGGTAAGAACCGCGGCCGATTACAACTGCGAGTCAGTTATGAAGATATCGCTATTATCATTGTCGATAAAGACCGTATAGGTACACTGTGCGCGGTCTTGACACCGCCACAGGTCGTATTCCTCCAGTGGTTTGGGAAGGAACCACGCCGGTTTCTTCATGTTGTGCCAAAGAAATTGTTTCTCTTCATTGATGTCTTCAACATGAATCAGGTCAATGCCTTTCAACAGTTGATCATGAAGCGCCACGTTGGCCTGGATGTGAAAGAAATACTCGGATTCGTAGGTGAAATGCGGGAAACGTGCATATCTTGAATGAATCACAATCACATCATCCGGCTTGGTGGAATTTCACGCCACCAATATCGATTCCTCACAGAACGAACACTTTCGTGAGGACTGCAAGCTATACACCAAATCGGTCATCGTGGCGGATTTTGTTGACGGCAAGCAGGTGCGCTGGAAAAACCTGGAAAAGATTTGGATGTTGACCGGCAACAAGGTTGAGTTCGCCAAATACATTCAAACGGAAGTCAGGGCGTTTTTGGATACTCCTCAGTGAAGGAACAACATACTATGACATCCCGGAAGATCATCACCGTGGCACTGCTCTTGCTGGTTGGCGCGAGCATAGTCGTATTTATTGCCCGCCAGACCGGCGTTATTTCGGCTGATCTTGTTCCGCTCGGGTCCTCTTCAGACTCTCCTCGGCACAAGATTGTGACCTACTACTTTCACGGCACGGTCCGTTGTGAAACCTGTCTGAATATAGAGAAGTACACCACCGACGCGCTGAATACGTACTTCGCGGACGATCTTGCGAAGGGAAGGCTCGTGTGGCGGGTAATCAACCGCGAAGTGCCGCCGAACGAGCATTTCGTGGAGGATTATCAACTCTACTCGCAGGCCCTGATCATTATTGATTCGATACCCGGGCAACCGGCGGAGTGGAAGAACCTTGAAGCCATTTGGGATTATGCGCACGACCAGCCGGCCTTTATGGAATATGTCCGCGCTGAAGTTGATCAGTATTTAAGGAGGCTGTAATGGAATCACTGCACCTGGCGGCGGCATCGGCGCTCTGGCTGGGGATTCTCACCTCCATCAGTCCTTGTCCACTAGCCACAAACATCGCCGCAGTCTCCTATATCAGTAAACAGGTTGACAGTTCTCGCCGTGCGCTCTGGACGGGTTTGCTCTACGTCCTAGGTCGGCTTATCACCTACGTGGCGGTGGGAGCGGTGGTAACCGCCGGGGTATTGTCCATTCCCGGCGTGTCGAATTTCCTGCAGAAGTACATGAACAGCCTGCTTGGGCCTATCCTGATTCTGGCCGGGCTAATACTCCTGGGTTGGCTGCCCTTTAATATCCCCGGCTTTACCGCCAGCGATAAAATGACTGAACGCGCCTCGCGCAGCAGTCTCTGGGGTGCGTGCGTTCTGGGTGCGCTGTTCGCGCTCTCCTTCTGTCCCGTTTCCGCGGCATTGTTTATCGGCAGCCCGGCGCCGCTTTCGGTTCAGCGCCACTTGTATCTGCTGTTGCCGTCATTGTATGGCATCGGCACGAGGCTGCCGGTATTGGCCTTCGGAATAGTCATCGCCGTCAGCACCCAATCGGTGGCGAAGCTGTTTCGGCACCTGACCGAAGTCGAACGATGGGTCCGCGTCATCACGGCGCTGGTGTTTATCGTCATCGGAATCTATATGATTATGAGATATGTCTTTTACCTTTTTTAGTTCGGGCGATGAAGGAGTAAAATTATGACCTGCCGCGCACGATTATACTTCGTCACTACCGCCGGGATGTGTGCATTGACTTTTGGTCTCCTCTCGTGTAATAATACCCAGACTCCGGCGTCGGATGCTTCCGGAAAGCCGGTCAATGTGCGTGTTCAGACAGTGCAACCGAGTGCGATCGCGCGCACGCTGGAAGTGACGGGTTCAGTCGTTCCCTTTTGAGCGGTCCAACTGGCTTCACCTGCCGAAGGACCGGTGGTTTCGCTTAGGGTTCGCCAGGGCGACCGTGTAAGGACAGGAGATACACTACTGGTCATAGGGCGCCGGGAAGGAGCTGAAGCGCAAATTGCATCCCTACTTGAAAACGTCCATAAAGAAGAAGCGAACTTGGGCCGCGTTAAGCGACTCCTTGAGATTAACGGTAATTCCAAAGAGCAGTTTGAACAGGCGAAAACGGCGTACGAATTAGCGAAGGCGCGGTTGGTCAAGGCTCAGGAATCAGCCCGCGATTTCTCTGTGGTCGCGCCGTGGGATGGCTTGACGTCGCAACTTTTCACCGAAGTGGGAGATTACAATTATACCAATCCGCGTAGACCTTTGATCGAAATCTACGATCCCACCAGCCTCGTAGTCCGGATCAGTGTCCCGGAGCGGTATGCCGCGCACCTGAAATATAAAACGCCCGTATCGGTAACGCTTGATGCTTATCCCGATACGGTCTTCGGGGCGTCAATCTCACGCATATATCCGTACCTGGATGAGCGCATGCGGACGCGGACCGTTGAGGTCACGATAACCGGGAATGTAGATTTAATGCCTGGTATGTTTGCGCGGACCAGACTACAGGCTGGTCTGATTGAATCGGCTTTAGTCGTTCCTACACAGGCCATCACGACCACTCCCGATGCGAAGTCAATTGCATTTGTCATGTCCGATGGCAAAGCTTGGAGACGGGTGGTGCGCACAGGAATTGAAGAAGACGGTCGCGTGCAAATCACCGATGGTATCCAACCCGGGGATTCTGTGATCATCACCGGAATCATGAGTCTTAGTGATGGGCGACCGGTCGGTATCATCAGGGGCGAAAACAAGAGCGGTGTCGTTCCAAACGCAACCGAACCTCAGGCTGTGAAGGCCACGGCAACGAATTCCCCGGATGGCCCAAAATGAAAATCACCGAATATACCGTCCGCCGACGCTACGCCACGGCTGCCATTGTTTTTACTATGCTTGTCCTAGGGACTTATGGGCTCATAAATATGCCCATCGATTTATTGCCTGATGTCACCTACCCTTTGATTAAAGTGCATATTTGGTGGCGCGGGGCGACGCCCGAGGATATTGACAAGAATATCGCCGATCCGATTGAACATCAGATGGCGACGGTTGACGGCATCGATTATCTGAACTCTTCCTCAATCGAAGGAATGTACACCCTGGAAGCCAATTTCCGATATGGTGTAAATGTCGACATTGCGTACCAGGATGCATTAGCGGCAATGGCACGCGTGGCACGGGAACTTCAGGCCGATATGGATCCTCCCGTGGTCATCAAGGCGGACCCCTCACAATTGCCGGTACTGCAATTAACCGTGTCATCTACTGAACTTGGCCTAACTCGGCTTCGCACCTGGGCTGATGATTGGCTTCAGGATCAGCTCGTGGCGGTGGCCGGGGTCGCCGGGACGGAAATCGTCGGCGGGCTTAAGCGTGAAATTCGTATTCGCCTGGATCCGGCCGCTCTGGAAAAATATCATCTTACCCTATCCGGTATAGCCAAGAGGTTGCAGCAGGAAAACATCGAGCAATTCGGCGGACGTGTCACTCAAGGCAATCGTGAATATATTGCGCGGACGACGGGCGAATATCGTTCCCTCGACGATATCCGCAATGTGCTCATTGTGCAGGAGAACGGCGCGAGGCTTATGCTGCGTGACATCGCTCAGGTGGAGGACTCTCACGAGGAAGTGCGAGTCATCACCCGCTATAATGGCAACCCTGCGGTAAAAATCAGTGTACTCAAACAAGCGGACGCTGACACGGTCGAAGTCTCAAAGGCCGTGGCAAAGCGAATAGAGGAATTGAAGGCGATTATTCCGCCGAGTATCAATTTCGGCATTGTCGAAAATCAGGCCGATTATGTTGGTGCGGCCCTAAAAGGGGTTCGGAATGCGGTCCTTGAAGCCGCTTTTCTTGTGATCATTATCCTGGCGCTATTCCTCGGTAGTTGGCGTCAGGTCATTGCCATGATTTGGGCGCTACCAGCCACTCTCCTTATAAACTATGGCCTGATGCAGATAGCACACTATTCTCTAAATATATTTTCGCTTGGAGGTCTAATTATCGCAATTGCCGTTGACCTGGACAACTCAATTATTGTCATTGAAAATATCACACGGCTGCGTCGGGAACAACCCGATCTGCCGGTTAGCAAATTGGTTGTGGCGGCAACCCACCAGGTTGGACCGGCGGTATTTGCAGCCACCTTATCATTCCTGGCGCTCTTTTTGCATTTCTGTTGGTCCGCGGTCTCGCCAGCCTATTGTTCCACGAGCTCATCCTGGTCATAGCCTGCATAATGGCGATAAGCTTGGTGATGGCCATCGCCGTCACACCAATAGTCATGGCACTGGTGTTGGGTCGCCGGGCGGCATACCCGGAACGATTGACTTTTACCGAGCGCCTGATTGAACGAGTTACCGACAGTTACAGCAAATTACTTACCTTTTCGATTCGCGGGCGCTGGGCCACCATTACGATATTCATTGCCATGCTGCTAATCGGGACCTTCCTGCCGCCCTGTCTCGGGACTGAGTTCCTGCCGAAGATGGATGACGGCCGTGTGATGGTAAAACATCGTCTTCCGACCGGCGCATCTGTGGAACAGACCAGTCAGAGCCTGGCTCAGGTTGAATCTGCCGTTGCAGGTGACAAGCTAATCGATAATACTTTTACGCTGGTTGGCGGGCGCGTATGGGGTCTGTACACCTATGAAGTGGCTAATGAAGGAGAAATCGACATTCAATTAGTAGAAAGAGGTAAACGAAGAGTCTCTACCGATCAGTACATCAAACAACTGGATCAACGCCTGGTGGGCATCTCATTAACGGCGGGCAAAGCGATGGTGATGCAGCAAACGATGAAAGGTATACGCAAGATTGGTAATGCCGATATAGAAGTGAAGGTCAAGGGACAGGACGCGCAGCAATTGTATGCTATGGCCAACGGAGTGGCGCAGTCAATGCAACAACTTGGTCAATTCAAAAATGTCTATGTCTCAATGGACATGA
>JAAZOE010000378.1 GCA_012797915.1 Candidatus Zixiibacteriota bacterium
CATCAGAGGGAAGATTTCCCGTTCGTGGCGGCGGACCATCTCTTCGTCGACCGGCTCGTCCCAGTACGCCTTGCGGTATTCCATGCCGTACTTTTCGGTGAATCCCTCGATCTGCCCGTGGCCGAACATCGGCAGGCCCGGCATGGTGACCATCAGCACGGCCACGCCGAAATACTTGTCCTGCCGGCCGAACTGCTCCACCGCCGTCCGTTCGTCGGGGTTATTCATGAAATTGACGAACCGCTTGGCCACCTCGGGGCTGAATTCGAGGACATTCTTGACGGTGGTGCGGTACTTGCCGTTGTCCTCCATCTTGAGCATGTTCATGAAGGCGCTGTTGTAGACGCGGTGCATCCCCAGGGTGCGGACGAAATATCCCTCCATCAACCAGAAGGCCTCGGCGATGAGCAGCGTGTCGGGCACCTCGGCGGCCACGCGGTCGACCACCTCGCGCCAGAACTCCTTGGGGAAAGCGGCATCGAAGGCGGCCTTGCTCAGGCCCCGTTCGGCCCGCGAGGGAATCGCCCCGCCATCCCCCGGCTTGGGATACCACAACCGCTGAAAATGCCGTTTGGCCAGAGTCATGGCGGCATCGAAACGGATAATCGAAAATTTCCGGGCCACGTGCAGGATCGTTTGGATGACCGCCTCGCGCACCTCCGGTAAAAGGAAGTTCAGCTGGGCGGTGTCGTTCCAGGGCATGCTGGTGCCGTCGTTGCCGTGATAGATATATGTAGTCGCCCCGGTCCAGCGGTCGAACCGCTTGAACACCACCGCGGCATCGCGATGGCTCCAGTACCCATCCTCGATCTGGATGCCGACCCGTTCGTCATGAGACAGATCGGCTCCGGTGAACTGGTACACGGGAAACGGCGGATACTCCGTCTGCATAAACCAGCCGGGATGTTCAATCACCCAGCGGGAGTAGATTACCATGTGATTGGGAACCATGTCGCTGGCCAGGCGGATGCCCCGCCGCCAGGCCCGCTCGCGAAGGTTGCTATAAGCCTCTTCGCCCCCCAGGTCGGCGGCGATGGTGTAGTCATAGAGGGAATAGGCCGATGACTCCGCCTCCGGGTTGCCCATCATCTGCTTGATCGTTTTCGAAGCGACCGATCGTTCCCAGACGCCGATCAACCAAAGACCGGTGAATCCCCAGCGGGCCAGGCGGTCCAGTTCCTCATCGGGGATATCGCTGAGATACCGGATATGACGGCCGTACCGTTTCGACAACTGATCCAGCCAGACATAAATCGATTTGGCGATCAACACGACATTGGACATCCAGTCGGCATCGGGACTGAAACAGGCCGGTTCGTAATATCCGGCATCGAAACCGTATTCGTCGCGGACGAAATCGATGGCCCGGCTGGGACCGGGACCGAGGCCGCGCAGGAGATACTCCTCCTTCAGGATGTCAGCGGCCCGCAGAAGTTCTTCCAGCAGTTCCTGGGGCAGGAAGGCGGCCCAGTGGCGAAGGATATAGTCCAACTGCCCGTCGAGGGAATCGGGGGACGCTTCCATCGGCGCCCGCAGGCAGCGGAACAGCGGCATCCCCAGCGGATCGAACGCCGGCTGGTGATTGAAATAATCCTCCAGGGCGTTCACCATCGGGATGTAGGGTGATTGCGATTTGAGATCGCGGTCGTCGAACAGCGGCGTGAACGGTCGAAAGGCCGGATTGGCCATGGCCAGCGAGAGCAGGATTATTTCGGAGGCGGTGCTCTCGCGGTTTTTCGCCGCGTCCGGGGATTTATCCAAAAATTCCGATTCCTTTTGCCCTTCGACCACGACGGTTTTGGGGGGAAACAAACCGACGAACGAGACGGTTGGTTTTTCCACGAGGGGGGTGCCGGAATGCCCGGCCACGGTTTCCAGACCGCGGCGCAAGACGCCGGGGACCTGCCCGCGGCAGTAGGTCACGGCCACGTATCGGAGGACATCGACGATGACCCCGACGGTGATCAACTGGCCCGGTTGAATCGGCTCGAACGGGCCGGCGCTCTGAAATCGATTCCGATTATACCGATCGGCCAAAGCCCGGGTGGCATACGGCACCGGAATCCGACGGCCGTCGGCCGACGGTCGCGCCAGAGCCACGATTTCCAGCTTCTCCCAGACTTTCCGGGACAAATGGAAGCCGAAGGGGAAATATCTATGGAGCAATTGTTCGATTTTCGCGGTCGCCATGATCGCCTTACCCGATAATCATTCCAAGCCGTTATCGTTCGGAAGGTAGGTAGCCGGGGTCAAACTCACAAGGTTTTTTTCGGCGGGGCGGGACTTGCTCTTCGCCGGAGAAAGTTCCGGACCGGACATCAGAGTCGAACGCCGACCAGGGTATCGTAAGCCCGTCGAATCAGCGCCATGACGCCATCTCCCA
>JAAZOE010000379.1 GCA_012797915.1 Candidatus Zixiibacteriota bacterium
CGAATAAATTGCTTGCCCCCGTTATCGACCCGGCCATACATTCACGGTATAATCAGAGGAGAGGCGGTGTGTGTATATGAGCCCGAAAATTACGGCAGTTGTGGTCGGTCTGGCGATCGTTTCCGCGGCCGCCACTGCGGCCTGGGGCCAGACCGGATATCGACCCAAGAATGAATTGCGGGAAGCCCGGTTTGCCGTTGACGGCGTCGATTTCCGTTCGGATACGGCCGGCATGAATCGTCTCGAGGTCTACTACAAGATTTTCAACGACGCGCTCAGTTACGTGAAGACGGACAGCGGGTATACGGCCCGGTACGAAGTGGCGGTGGTCGTGGAGGGAGACAAGGGCCGGCAAATCGCCGCTCAGACCAAAAGCAATCAACTGCAGGTCGCCAGTTTTGCCGAAACCAGACGGCCCGGGGACTTCATCATCAATGTCGTCACGTTCACCCTGCCATCCCAGGATATAACCGTACGGGCGATTCTGACTGATCTGGTCGCCCAAAACTCACAGGAAGAAAAGATATCGTTGAAAAAACGGGAGTATTGGGGCAAGTATCCGGCGTTGTCGCGGGTTGAATTCGCCCGGGATATCAGCCCGATGACGACCGAATCGAAATTCAACAAAGAAGGGATGCGCATCATTCCCAGCGTGAACCGGATGTTCGGGGGGGATGATGACAGCCTCCTGCAGTTTTATCAGGAACTCTATCCCGGCGCCTCGCCCGAAAAACATATCAAGATCGTCACCCGGATCTACCATCGAACCCGGGGCACGGTGTACGCCGATACCATCGAGGTGAACGAACCGGCGTCGGTCTGGCGGCGGCCCCGGCGGCTGGACGTCTTCCGCCTGGCGCCGGGCGACTACGAGATGGAGATCCGCGTGGAAGGACGGCGGGGACGGCTGTTCGACCATCTGACCGAGGCGTTTGAACTGGAATTGACGGCGGAAACGATGTGGCGCAACGATTACGCCACGGCGGTGGAGATGCTCAAGTATATCACCACCAAGGGAGAGGCGGACGCCTTGAAAAAGGCCAAGACGCCCGAGGAACAGAGGGCCGCCTGGGATGCCTTCTGGACGGCCCGCGACCAGGAGACCCACGATCCGGAAAATCCGACCAAGGAGGAGTATTTCCGGCGGGTCCGGCACGCCAACCGCAATTTTTCCTATATGAAGCGCGAAGGATGGCGCACCGGCCGCGGCATGGTCTATATCACCTATGGCGAGCCGGAAGAGGTTCAGGATTTTCCGTTCGAACTGGCCACCAAACCCTACCAAATCTGGCGGTACTATCGGACGATTCCGGCGCGCAATTTTCTATTCGTGGATGAATGGGGGGACGGCAACTATGAACTTCAACCGCCGTATGACGGCGTCGGATTTTAGGATCGTATGAGAATCTTGACCTTGTTGGGCCTGGCGGCCGCGGCGATCGCCGGAGCGCCCCTGTGGGGCGCCGACTCGTTAACTTTGGTCGTCGATTGCGCCGCTTTCCGGCATCCGGAAAATGGGACCGCTTACGTGGAAGTCTATTGCGGCCTTCTCGGCCGTCAATTGTCATTCCTCGGGACGGATACGTCGGCGTACCTCTATGCCGGCGTCTTTTTGGAGGCGACGGCGACTGATGTCGACGGTAAGACGGTCGATTCGGCGCAGACCTATTTTCTGTCGCAAACCCGGGATACCTCGCAGGCCCGGTTCGGCACCGTGGGGCTGTACGACTACCTGGTGCTCCGTCTGCCGCCCGGTTCATACGCGATCGGGGTCACGGCCATCGACGATGTCTCCAAGGCGACCGGGCATGCCGCGACGACCATCACCGTTCCCGAATTCGGCGCAACCGGTTTGGAAAGCAGCGATCTGGAGTTGGCCTATGAAATACGGGAGGTTGACAGCGCCGCGGGCGGCAATCAACGCCTGGTCAATGAAGGGCGGCTGGTGATTCCCAATCCGACCGGCCGGTACCGGTCGCGTCAGGATACGCTCCTGCACGTGTATGCGGAGCTGTACGGGCTGAATACGGCGGGCGAACCGACGGGGACGTTTGCCGTCGGGTACCGGGTGAAGGACTCCTTGGGCAACGACGTCGCCGACTTCGGGGGCGCCCGATTCGCCAAGCCGGGCCGAACAGCGGTCATTACCAAAGCCCTGAACATCCGCGATCTCCCGGCCGGCAACTATCATCTGATTATGGAGGCGGTCGATCTGGATTCGCCGGGCCGTACCCTCAAGACCAAAGCCTTCGCCATCGTCGATCCGGAGGCGCCGGCCGCCGGGTTGACGGTGAACGAGACGGACGCGCAACTGATGACGGATATCGCCTGGTACTTCTTCAGCGAGGCGGAAAAAGCGCGGGTCAAAGAGTTGTCCCCGGAAGGGAAGAAGAACTTCATCCGCCAGTTCTGGCGTGGCCTGGACGATGACCCGGCGACGCCGGAGAATCCGGTCTATGACGATGCGGTACGGCGATTCGCGTACGCCAATGAGTATTTTTCCCTCAACGACGCCCGGTCCAACGGCTGGAGGACCGACCGCGGCCGCGTGCTGATTACATACGGGTTTCCCAGCAATGAATCCGAGGAAGAGCTCCCGGGAATGGGGTATCCCATGATCAAATGGGAATACCATAACCTCGAAAGCGGGGTGGTCTTCCTGTTCGTCAACGATGAGAAAGCCGGCGCGAAGGATTTCCGTCTGGTGCATTCGACCCACCCCCGGGAAATATCCGACCCCGTGTGGATGCAGCGGTATCGCCGGGCTGCCCCCGAGGATGACTGGCCGCAGGAAGACGAATAAGGGAAGCGGTTAAAAAAACCGGCCCAAACGGGCCGGTTTTTTGTCGCTGTCGGTGGCCGGAAAGAATCAGTGAGCCTCGTCTTCGGCGCAACCGCCGCCGCAGCCGCCGGCGCAATCGCGACCGGCCGGCTTGACCGAGGTACTGATCATGAACCCCCGTTGTTCCGGACCATAATCGACGAAATCGATGACCACTTCTCCGAACGGCTTCAGCTGCTCCCGCAGGTCGGGATGCATATAGACGTCGATGCCGTTCGATGTGAATTTGGCGCTTGTACCATCCGGCTCATCCAGAGCCAAACCCAGCACGGGGCCGCTTCACCCAAAACCCATGAAATTGACAAAGAGCCCTTTGCCCTGATATTGTTCCGATCCGAGTACGGCACTCAGCTCCCGACTGGCGCTGTCCGATATGTTGACCATCTGTTGCCTCTCCTTGTCTGTCGTCATGTTGCCGGCGGCTCCCACGGCCCGCCCGGTCTGGTTGTTACAACCGTTTTGCCGTTCATTTGTTTCCCGGCGACGGCCGTAAAATAACACAATTTTCCCAAACCGCCAGAGGACAAATCACGACATCGACCGCCGGCCGGCCTTCTTTCGGGCGGGTTACAATGGCAAGCGGGTATAGGA
>JAAZOE010000380.1 GCA_012797915.1 Candidatus Zixiibacteriota bacterium
ACCGGTTCCCAAGCATCGATCGGCCCCGTCCCAAGAAGGAGGCAACCGACGCCTTGTTCGTCCGCGTGTCTATCAGCCGTGCGAAAGGTGATCGAGATGTCCGCAACGGGAAAACGGTAATACAACTTTCGTGCCGGAATGCGACCCGGCGCAATAATACTTTGTATGTCGCTGGGATATATTAGGATATGGTGCCGAATAAGATGGCCGAATGTGATGCGATGTCACGCGATTTCCAGGATTTTTTACGCAGTCGTTTACGCGGCTTTACGCACGTCGTCGTATGTGTATGGGCGATATACCGTTGTAGTTGCGTAAAAAATCGGTCAAACTGCGTAAATGCGTAACACTCCTTCGCATGGGAATACACCCTGTGGCGGTCCTTCATAGTGGGGCTGAATTCCCGCGTACATCATGTTCAATAAAGCCCCCCATAGAGGAATCCATCGGGGCTGCATCGACTTCGTCAGACCGGCCGAGGACCAACAGGTGGATGCATCCAACCGATTCTCCGGCTCAAGGAATACCACGCGTGGTCAAGATCATATATCGATACGCATCCCGTCGGCGGCGAGGGTGACGTTATCCAATCCCGCTTTCCGCGCTGCCGCCAGGGCCGCCTCGCCGTCGTACGTCTCGGTCAGATGGGTCAGCACCACCCGCCGGACGTTGTTTTCGACCACGGCCTGGAATAACCGCCCGACGCCGATATGCGTCGACTCGATCACTAGCAGATCGAGATTTTTCAGATACGGAAGAACGTCCTTTTCCGACCCCAGGTCGGCTGAATACAGCATGGTCTTATTATCCACCGAAATAAGAAGCGAATAACACTGCATCTTGTTGGGCAGACGGTACTCCTCGATAAGCGATCGATACCCGTGCAGGTGCGTGTTGGGAATCGGATGGATGATGATCCCGTCGGCGCGGATGTCGGTTTCTTTCGGAATCGGCAGGAACTCGACCTCGAATGGCAGTTTTTCCCGCAAGAGATAGAGCGCCTGAAAATAATCCTGGATGTAGGAAAGCGCCTCCGACGGCAGATGGATGCCGAACGGCTCCCGCCGTTCGGCCAGATACAGCATCTGCACGAACAGCGGCAGATCGGAAATATGATCCGGGTGCGTATGGGTGATGATGACTCGTTCAACCGCCAGCGGATCGAACCAGTATCGCCGGAAGGCGGCCGATACCCCTCCCCCGCAATCAAGCAGGAGCAATCGTTTGTCGACGCTCAACGCCAGCCCGGCGTTGACCCGGTCTGCTTGCGGCATCCCGGCCGAGGAACCCAGTATGGTCAGACGAATCTTCGCCATTAATTTCCCCCATGCAGAGGCTATATTCATAAAACGAAAGAAGACGGAGAATCGTTGCACGCCGGGCAACCTTTTTCCGTCTTGGGCGTAGAACAAGATGCTGTTGTCAATAAAGCGACTATTTGCGGACGTTTTGTTGCGCTACGGCATAAGCCCCCAATTACATCAGACCCGGGCCGCCCGGCCCGGGTTTTCTTATGCCCCGACAACCTCCCCGACCGCGGCCGCGGCCCGGCGGCAATCCTCGGCGGTGACATCCAGATGAGTGACGAATCGTACCCGAGTCGGCCCGAAGGGAATACAGAGGACCCCTTTGGCGGCCAGTCTCGAGACGAAATCGGGCACGGTCATTTTGGCCGGGTCGATTTCGACCGCGATGATGTTGGTCTGGGCCGCTTTCAGGTTGACCGTCAGGGCCGGCATCCGGTTCAACTCCTCGGCCAGTTCGCGGGCGTTGGCATGATCCTCGGCCAGGCGGGGGATGTTGTGTTCGAGAGCATAGATGCCGGCCGCTGCCAAAATACCGACCTGGCGCATGCCGCCGCCGAACATCTTGCGGGTCCGTCGGGCTTTGGCGATAAAGTCGCGCGTTCCCGAAAGGACGGATCCGATCGGCGCGCCGAGCCCCTTGGACAGGCAGACCGAAACGGAATCGAAAGGGGCCGCGTAGCGGTCGAGCGGGATACCCGTGGCGATATGGGCGTTCCACAGCCGGGCGCCGTCGAGGTGCATCCAGAGGCCGTGCTTACGCGCCACCATTTCGATTTCGGCGATCGTCTCGAGCGGATAGATGGTTCCCCCGGCACGGTTGTGGGTGTTTTCCAGGGCGATTATTCTTGTGCGGGGACAGTGAATATTCGGTTCGCGGACATGCCGGGCCACCTGCGCCGCCGACAGTATTCCCAGCTCGCCGTCGATCGGATGGGTCAGCAGGCCGGAGATAACCGCCGGGGCGGCGACTTCATAACTGATGATATGGCTGCCGGTCTCACAGAGGATTTCGTCCCCCCGTTCCGAGGCGGTATAGAGCGCCACCTGGTTGCTCATCGTGCCGGAGGGAACATAGATGGCCGCCTCTTTCCCCAGCCGTTCGGCGACCATCGCCTCCAACCGTTTGACCGTCGGGTCGTCGCCCAAAACATCATCGCCGACCTCGGCCTCGGCCATGGCCCGGCGCATGGCCGGCGACGGCCGGGTGACGGTATCGGAACGCAGGTCGATTGGCTTCATCGTGGACCCCCTTGGCGCGGTATCAGAAGAACGCCCCGAACAGACGGGCGTCGGGATAACCCATAGAGTGCATGACCGCCAGCATGGCCAAACCCGAGGCCAACGGTACGGTCAGGTTGTCGTCCAATGAACCGGAGAGGGCCTCGACCACCGTGGCGGTAAACGCGCCGATCAGCCCGGCCGCCAGCGGTAGCCCCGGGATCAAAAGCGAGGCCAGAAACGAGGCCGCCAGGCAGGCCGCCGATCCCTCCAGCGACTTGCCCCCGAGGTAACGGAGGCGGCCGAACTTGCGGCCGATCAGGGCCGCGGCCGTGTCGCCGACGATGATGAAGACCAGGGCGGCGATGGCGATGGTCTTGGGAAAGAAAATGATGGTCACGACGGAGGTCGTCAGAATGTAGCTGGCGCCGGTGAATCCGCCGGAAATCTCGTGCTGGCGGATAATCGGGGTGATAATGGCAGCCACCCAGGACCAGATCGCCCAGCCCCGAAAGCGGGCGATATCAAGGAGAATCGAGACCACCGCGGCCAGGGTCACCCAGAAGATGGCGGTCGGAAACGTGACCAAGGAGTATCCGATCGGTATGACCAGGGCAAAGAGATGGATCCCTTTGCGGATCAGTTCGGCCGAGAACGATATCTGTGTATCGGGCGCCATTGCGGCCTAGGGGCGTACCAACTGATCTTCCGGCGCCGGCGGTTTCACGATCTTGCGATAGAGGTCGCCGAGCCGCTCCCAGTGAATCACCGGCGGTTGGCCGAGCTTCCGGTCGACCCATTCCCGCCGGGTTTGTTCCTGCCAGGCCTTTTTCAACTTCGGCCGAATTGTCAGGGCGGCGCGGTCGAAGTCGACGGAGAGGTTTCGCGCCAGGACCTTGATGAGATGATACCCGAACTCGGTCTTCACCGGACGGGAAATCCCCCCCACCGGCGTCGACATGGCCGCGGAAAAGAAGGCCGCCGGCATATCTTTCGGGCCGATCTCGCCCAGGTCGGCCGCCGCCGTCCGTATGTCCGGTTCTCCCGGATAGTATTGCCGGGCCATTTCCATGAAATCCGCTCCGGAAGTCAGCTGGTCGCGGATATGTGCGGCCAGGGCCGAATCGGAGAAGATGATATGTTGGACGGTTAGGGGCCGATCAACCTGATAGTCGCTGAGATGGGCATCGTAGTAGGCCCGCACCGCGGAATCCGGGACGACATATTCCTCGTTGACGATCCCCTTCTTCATGACCGAGATGGCATACCGCTTCCTGGTGTCGGCGGACCAGGCCTCGACGACCGGGTCATGATAATACCCCAGCCGCTTGGCCACGGTCATCAGGTGGAATCGCATGGCGATGCCGGTAACCAGTTCTTTCTTTTCATCGTAGTTCAGCGGGCGGTCGATCTTTTTGGCCCGCTGAAAGGGGTAGACCTGCTCGGCATAATCTTCGAACGTCAGGGTATCATGGCCGTATTGTTTGTCCTGGGGGTTGACGACGGCCATGAGGTCGCCCCGCTGATGCAACGAATCGGGCAGGCAGAGCGCCGCGCTGTCGATGACCACCTGACCATAATTGCGCAGGGAGTCGATGAAGCGCCGGCTCCGTTCGCCGATTTTCTCCTGGCCGATTTTGGAGGCGACCTCGCCGCGGACCGAATCGAGCGGCAGAATATGCGTGGGCACGAACGCCTCGACCCTAACAAGATGCCATCCAAAGACGGTTTTAACCGGCTCCGATATCTCGCCGATGGGCAAATGCATGATAACGGAGTCGAACGGCTTGACCATGTTGACGACCGAGATCAAGCCCAAATCGCCTCCGTTCGACGCCGACCCGCGGTCCTGCGAATAGACCATGGCCATGGTATCAAACGATGCCCCCGCCAGAATCCGCTGGCGCAGGGTGACGATTTTCTCGTGTGCGATCGAATCCAGCGCCTCGGTGCTGACGTTGCGGTACAGCACCGAATCGGGGGACTTTTTCAGCCCCTGAGGCGAAATGACGATATGTCGCGCCCGGTACCGGTCCGGCACCCGGTAAGTTTCCGAGTCGGCGATGTACGCCGCGGTCATCTCGGAATCGTTGACGGTGACGGAATCGACAATCAACTTCTGGTACATCAGGCGCATGACCTGGTCATAGCGAAGCTGCTCATATTGCCGATAGAGGGAATGCGCCTGGCGCAGGTCGAAGGTATCGGCCTCGTGGCCGAGAAGGCTGTCCAGCAGGATTTCATACACCGTGTTTTCCGCCGTGAGGGAGTCGATTCTGGTGATGGCGGACGGGAGCATATCGGTATTGAATTGCTCGGCCATCATGCCGGCGGTCACCTTGAGGACCGGCGATTCGGCGAAAACGAATCCGCCGGTCGTATCCGGCAGCGCCGCGGTTTCGACCGGAACCGGAACCGGAACCGTGCCGCCGTGGCAACCGGCCAGGATACTCCCGGCCAGAACAAGCCATGCCGTCGTGCGCAGTATTCCCATGCTTTTCACCTATTCCTTAAATAGGGCCGTAAATTAGACATTATACCCCCGGAAATCAAGGAAAAGTTCCGTTGAAGATGGAGGGGGATGGATCAGCGGACGGCCGAAACGAAGTCGGCCTCGACGGCATGCCGGGCGGGCCCGTCATCGCCGCCCAATCCCTGGAAATACAGGCGGAATTCGGTTCCGTGACCGAGGATGGAGGAGACCTCCACCCGTCCGTGGTGGGCCTCGATCAGCCGGGAAACAATGGCCAGCCCCAGGCCGGTCCCTTTCTTTTTGGTCGAGAAGAAGGGGAGAAAAATCTTGTCCAGAAGATCGATCGGAATCCCCGGACCGTTGTCGCGGACCGTCAGGGCCACCATCCGTTCACCGTCGGGATCGGTGATGGCCGCGGCCCCGAACTGAATCACGCCGCCGGCCGCTCCCAGGGCTTCACAGGCATTGACCGCCAGATTCAAAAGAATCTGTTTGATCTGATCGGCATCGCCCGAGATAAAGGTCAAACCGGTATCAGCCTGGACCTCGATCCGCATGGTTTCGGAAAACGATGGATGGCGGCGGATGATCTCGATGGTATCGGAGATGATTCGCTGGACCTCAATCTTCTGGAACCGCGTCCGGTCCACCCGCGCATACATGAGAAAATCGGAAAGCATCTTGTTGAGGCGGCCGGTTTCGGTGATGATCAGAGACATCAGCTTTTCATCGTCGCCGGCCACGGCCAGGTCGTTCCGAAGAACCTCCACCGAGCCGGAGATGGCCGCCAGGGGGTTGCGGATTTCATGGGCCATGCAGGCGGCCAGTTCGCCGACCGCGGCCATCCGGTCGGCCTGGCGCATCCGCTCCTCCATGACCTTGGCCTGGGTCAGGTCCTGGAAGATGGCGATCAATCCGCGCACGGCCCCGTCGGTATCGAACAGGATGGACGTCGAGATGCCCAGCGGCAGCGGCCGACCCTGGGCGTCGCGGATATTGATCTCCCGGCGCGCAGTCCGCTGTCCCGAGGCCAGCGCGGTCAGCAGACCGTCGGCCAGCGGCCCCAGCCGGCCGGCGAACACCGCCCGGCAATCGCGGCCCGAAACCTCGGTCCCGCCCAGTTCCAGGATAGTTTCCGCGGCGTGGTTGAAGAAAATGATTTCCCCCCGGCCGGTCATGGTCAACAGGCCGGAATTGAGATGGCGCAGGATATCGCCGGTGGCCAGCCGGGCCCGGTACAACTCGGCCGACGCCGAATCCAGCAACCGGTCCTTGGCCTGCAGTTTCTGGGCCAGGTATCCGGCAATAAACGCCACCAGATAAAAGATCAGGATATGCAGAAAAGTCGAATAGAAGAGGGTATCGTCCCCGCCGGTCAAGGCTCCCACCCCGGCGCCCGGCGTTGGCCGCCCGGTGAGAAGCCCGTAGTTGATCCAGACCACCGCCACGTAGGCCCCGTTGACGGCGGTGGCCACCAGAAGCGTTCCGACCAGACGATAGACCAGCGCCGCCGAGACGATGGTCAGCAGAAACAAGGCCGCGTAGGGACTGTAGAAACTGCCGGTGGTGTAGACGATCCCGGCCTCGCAAATGATCTCGCTGACAAAATGCAGGGCCGTCAATAGCCGCAGCAGCAGAAGGGCCCGCCAGTGGC
>JAAZOE010000381.1 GCA_012797915.1 Candidatus Zixiibacteriota bacterium
CCTCCTGAACTCGCCGCTTCCACTGCGCAATCACGTTCGGATGAACTCCGTGTTTGGCCGACAATTCGGACAATGTCTGGGCCCCGGTGACCGCCTCAAGCGCCACCCGAGCTTTGAACTCGGCAGAAAAGACCCGTCGCTTCTTCATGTCCATATTCCTCCTGGATAGCTCTCTTCTCCACCTTAATCAATTGTCCAAATTTCCGCAACCACCTCTCAGGACCCGTTTTTAAAAGCGCGCCGATTACTATCGCCAACGGCGCGCCGCAACCACCCGGCGTCGCACTCCAGAGCCTTGATCTGAATGCGAAATCTGTGACGCTCGCAATTGAGGACCGTCCTGTCACGCAATATCTGCGTCCAGTGGACGGGACAAACCCTCTATCAATTATCCCCCCCACCCAGACTTATAGCGTTTATAACTACCAAGGGGGAAGCAAACATTACACCATGACCGTCAGGGCTTATAATGTCAATGGGGAAACCGTGTCTGATAGTACTGTCACTTTCTTGAGTCTGCCCAACACCGTGGTGAATCTCACCGGTGAAGTAATCACGATAGAAAAGCCGTTACCCAATAAGGGACCTGAACCATCCACGGAGATGGTTCCGATCAATGCTGTCCAACTTTATTGGGATCCCCCTTGTTGTCAATATGCCACCTTAACCGAAACCCGTTTATGTCACGGCCGTTACGGGTACGTGAAAGGCGAATACAAGTACACCACCGATACGATCATTCTGCCACCTAATAGATATTCTACCAAAGTCGTAAATTTGCGGCCGTATATTTCTCATAGATTCTCAATCACGACGAAGGATGTTTTTGGCCAAGAGTCCTACCGCACGCCGTATCTCTCACTTGAAGTTGGAGGACCGTGTGCACTTGATTATGATTCCATTCCCATGAATCCAATTTCAAAATCCGGTACAGCTTTCACGCGACCCGCCGTTAACATTTGGCCTAATCCCTTTAATCCAACCACGTCGATCGCCTACGTCATCCCAAGGGATGGTTACGTCAAATTGTCCACGTTCAACATCCTTGGCCAAAGGATGGAAATTCTGACCGACGAATTCCAAACTGCCGGTGAACATTTGGTCATTTGGAAACCATCGCCGGACACGCCGAGCGGAATATATCTTATCAGACTATTCTATGAGGGAACGGAACAATCTGTTAAAACCGTTCTTCTCAAATAGTACTTTGCCCAAATTCTGGTCGATTTTAATGGAGGACAACACTAAAGAAGACCAAGATTGTCCACACGTTCAATCATTAGCGCCCTCGACATACCCATCATTCATTCCTGCTCCACGATCGGGAGATGG
The DNA here is from genome assembly GCA_012797915.1 of Candidatus Zixiibacteriota bacterium. Classification (GTDB taxonomy): domain Bacteria; phylum Zixibacteria; class MSB-5A5; order GN15; family JAAZOE01; genus JAAZOE01. Next base: position 1,333 of record JAAZOE010000381.1, read on the forward strand.
GTGCGAAGCGGTTTGTCCTCGCGGAAGCCCAACGCATAATCGGCCTGCATCAGGGTGTGAATCTCCCGCGTCCCTTCATAGATCGAGGCCCCCTTGGAGTTGCGGTAGAACCGCTCCACCGGATATTCATCGGAGAAACCATGCGCCCCGTGCACCTGCACCGCATTGGCGGCGGCGGCCTCGGCCTCACGGCAGGCAATCCACTTGGCCAGCGACGTTTCCCGCGTATTCGGCTCGCACAGATTCTTCTTCCATCCGGCTTTTAGCCAGAGCAGACGGCTGTATTCGTACCCTGCCTCCATGCCCGCGATCATCTGCTTGACCAGTTGATGTTCCGCGATCGGCTTCTGGAATGTCTCCCGTTCATGCGCATATTTCACACAGGCGTCGCGGCAGGCGCGAATCAGGCCGGTCGACCCGGCGGCGACGGTGTACCGGCCCTGATCGAGACAAAACATGGCGATCTTGAACCCTTCTCCCTCGCTTCCGACCAGATTGGCGGCCGGGACCTCGACATCGGTCATAGCAATATACCCGGTGTTCCCGGCGCGCACGCCAAGTTTGCCATGGATAGTGCCGGTGGTCAGGCCGGGCATACCCCGTTCGATCAGAAATGCCGATAGCCCCTTGTGGTCGCGGGCTTTCTTCTTGTCGAGATCGGTCCAGGCGAAAATCAGGAAATAATCGGCGACATCGGCCAGCGAAATCCACATCTTCTCGCCGTTGAGGAGATACCGGTCGCCTTTCTTGACCGCCGTCGTCTGAATCCCGACCGCATCCGATCCGGCCGCCGGCTCGGTCAGCCCGAAGGTGGCGATTTTTTCTCCTTTGGCGCAGGGGACCAGGTATTTTTCCTTCTGGGCTTCATTGGCCCAGGTGCAGACCGGAAGGCTGTACAGCCCGATATGCACCGACAGCACGACTCGGGCCGACGTATCGCCGTATTCGAGTTCCTCGCAGGCCAATCCCAGTGAGATGTAATCCATCCCCATGCCGCCGTATTTCTCCGGCAGGCAAAACCCCAGCAAATCAGCCGCTCCCATATCCTTCAGGAGTTGCGGATTGTATTTGTGCGCCCGGTCATATTCCGAAATGGTCGGGATGATTTTCTTGGCCGCCAGTTCGCGGGCCATCCGCTGAACCTCAAGCTGGCTGTCGGTGAACTCGAACGATATCATGGCCTAACCTTTCTCCCGCCCTATAAGGGACGGGCCACCCATTCCTACGACAAGACTATCCACAGGGTATGGACTTCCATCGTCAATATATACGGCGGCAGGTGCGACGGCATTTCAATTTATTGGTCCGGATCCCTCTGCCATAGGGGATTTCCATTGTAAAAACGAACACTCCGGTGTATAATATTTTGGCCTTATCCGGGAGGGTGAATCATGAATCGACTGCAAGCATCCCTATCAGGGATATACCGAAATACGGGTACTCATTCCACACGGGTCGGTTGGCATCGGGCGGCCGTTGCGGCCGCGACGGTAATTGCCGCCGTAAATCTCGTTTTCTTGGGCCTTTCCGTTGATCCTTTAATCGCCGGTGATCTCGGGATCCCCGTGCTGTTTGATTTCTCGGCCAGGGCCGATTTCCCTTTTGGTCCCGGGGCACTCGCAACGGTGCACATAACGGTGACGCCCCGGGTGAACCCGTGTAACGAAATCACCCTTCACGTGGTTTGTCCCGATCACCTGACATACACCGGTCCGTTGACTATGACGGCTCCCGCCGGAGAAGGAAAACCGGCCGAATTCACCCTGGAGGCCGTCATCCCCGCCGATGACACCAGCGGGTTCGAATTCAAAATCCGCGGTTGCGGCAAAAGCCAAACCGCCAAGAAGTACTGGGTAACGGTGGGTGATTCCGTCGTCACCTATGACGGCAATCCCTTCCTTTCTCCGGCAATGGTCGAAGGGCGTGATGCGCTTGGCCCCAACGACCTTTCCGAGGTCGAGAAGATGCATCTTATTGAAGCCAAAACTCTGCCGGGACCCGTCCGACAGATCCATATTCTCGACGACGAAATTTGGTACCGGGAAAGACGCCAAAGGGGGTTCAATCGCGCAGAAACGTCGCCGACCGCTACCGAGGATTTCTGGCGCCAAATCGATACTCTTCACGAAAAGAACAAGGTTGCGGATTTCGACATCGTTATGGATTTGAGAATAACAGCCAATGTCCATGAAATGGCCCGGGAGTTGGTGACGAAAAACCTCGTCACGAACCTGATCGATTTACAGCCACCCGGATATTTTCGGGCCACGGCCTCCAGTACGGCGATTGCGCAATTGCGCAAGCGTGGAATAAAAATCTTTCCGTTTCCGGAACTACCCCCGCTCGACTGCGCCGGCTGGCCCCTGCCGAGGGAGTCCGGAAAACCCTAGGCCCGGTATTGCCCCCTTTTCCCTCTTTCCAAGCCGTAGCCCGGCGTCGTATACTTATCGCATAACCGGCGGACTGGAGGTTGAAGCTATGGCCAAATCATACAAGATGTATCTGGCAGGGCAGTGGCGTGATTCCAAGAAGAAGATCAAGGTATTGTCGTCATACGATGACCGGCTGGTCGGGACCGTCGCATCCGCGGGACCGAACGATTACACCGCGGCGGTCGACGCCGCCGAAAAGGCGTTCGCCATCACCCGTCAGCTCCCCTGCTATGTCCGCGAACGAATCTGCCGTCAGATCGCCGACAGCC
>JAAZOE010000382.1 GCA_012797915.1 Candidatus Zixiibacteriota bacterium
CGCAGCTGCTCGACGGCGCGGAGACGATCGCGCTGCCGGGCGGATACACGGTCGTTGCTCCCAAAAAAGGGAAGACGGTCGATGAGACCTACGCCGCCTTCAGCGGTTCCGGCGAGGCGACCGGCGCCGGGTTGACGGTCAAACAACGGGTCGAGATCAGGCGACGGCAGATTCCTCCCGAGGGATATGCGGGCTTCCGCCAGGCGATTAACGAGGCGAAAACCTATGCGGGCACGCTGTTCCGCGCGGAGAAAGGAGCCACGCGATGAAGACCGTATCCGTAACTCCGGTCCTGACCGTCCTCATCGGCGCAATCCTGCTGGCCGTTACCTCCCTGCCGGCGCAGCAGTCGTATGACGGCCGGTTCGATATCGCCGCCTTGAAGGCGACGGCCCAGCAGCGGTTCGACTGCGCCGGTCAGGACGCCGTTATTCTGGCCGAAGGACAGCAAACGCTTTGGCTGCCGGATGGTCGCCTGTCGACCACCATCCACCGGATCGTCTGGATCAATTCGCGGCTGGCCATCGGCCTGTATGCCGACAATCGCATTCCGTACGATCACCAGCGATGCACGTTCACGCCGCTGGCGCTGCGGACGTGGCGGGACAATCAGTGGTGGCCGACCGATACCACCGGATTCGTCGAGACGCTTCCATTCGCCGTGAACAAGGCGTACGACTACGCTCATATGCGGGAGATGATGCTTCTGCACAACGGCATATCGGATCAGTGTCTTGTCGAGATGGCCTATCGAATCGAGGACAAGGCTCCCTTCCGGGGCGGGGCGGACGGCTTCTGGCTCTTTGCCCGCGAAGAACCGGCGGTGGAAAGCTGGTTTGAGCTCGGCGTGCCGGCCGGGGCGAAACCGACGATATCCATCGCCAACGGCGCTCCCGCGGCCGAGCAAACATCCGACCCAAAATCCGGGCTGGATATCTATCGCTGGAACATGTCGGCGGTCGCCGCCGAACCGCGGCCGCATGTGCCCGATCCGGCGCGCACCCTGCCTCATATCGTCTGGTCGACCTGGCCGGACTGGCGGGAACGGGGCGCCCGGCTGAAAAGCGCTTTCGATGCCGCCGCACAACTCGATCCGCCGCTTTCGGCGGCTGTGGATTCGTTGAAGCGCGCGGCTCGGTCGGCGACGGAACTGGCCGGCATGATCACCGGCTTCATCAACGACAAAACCGCGGGCATCCATTATCCGGAGATTTACTGGCGAACCGCCCTTCGTCCCGCGGGAAAGACATTTGCCACGGCCTATGGCCACAGCCTCGACCGGGCGATTTTGGCGGCGGCTCTGTTCCGCGGGGCGGGATTCGAGGCCCGACCGGTATATATCGGCCAAGGGGTCGGACCGATGGAGGTTCCGGTCCCTTCGTTGGCCCGGTTCGGAGAAGTGAAACTGCATCTGACCGGAAACGGCCTCGAGGCCTTTTATGATCCATGGGAAGGGACCATCTCATTCGGCCGGAAGATGGCCGGCAACCGGGTCGTTTGGTCCCCCGGCGAGGATCGACCGACTTTGGTTTCCAGCGGAACCGATGATCGCGGGGAAATCACCGTTCGAATCGAGCTTTCTTTCGAGGCCGAAAAGAACAAATTCACCGGCGCCGGATACCTCTCAACTGACGGCGGGCTTTGCGCCTTCGACCGGATGAGCGGGGTCGACGGCAAGGCCAAGGGATATCTCAATGCGCTGGTCTCCGGATTGTTGAAAGGAACCGGCGTCACGGAGTATACTCCGGACCGGTTTGAGCCGGCCGCGGCCGCGGCCACCTTCACCATGGAGCTGGCCAAGCCGGAGCCGAATGATCTGGGGGCTGTCCCGCTGGTTTTGGGCAATCCGATCGGCGGAATCATCGACAATCTCCCGTCGGGAATCGAAATGGTCGTCCCGAAGCGGTGGTCATCGGTTTATCTGCCGTTTCCCATGACTCAGCGTATCGAGTTGCGTCTCAATCTGAGGTCATGGCAGGCCGCGTTCTTTCCCGTCAATCAGACGATTGAAAACGCGGTCGGGCGGTTTACCGTTGCTTCGGAGGTCAAAGACAGCCAGTTGGTGGTCATTCGTGCGCTGCAGCTGACCAAGACGATCATCGAGCCGGAAGAGTGGCCGCTACTGCGGCAATTGCTTCTGGCCGACAGTCACGAGAAAAACCGGACTATCCTGCTGAAAGAGATTAAGAAAGACGAGCAGGCCGGGAAATAAGCCGAGGGGGGACAGACGAACGAACAACGGGGTGCCCTGAGGTACCCCGTTCCCTCATGTCACTCAGGGGTTGCACGGCTATTCTTCGGCCGACCGGCCGGCATCGTCGACGATCAACCGAAATCCCTTGCCGTGGACGACCGCGATCCGCACCGCGGGGTCGTCTTTCAGATATTTCCGCAGCTTCGATATGAAAACATCCATGCTGCGGCCGCTGAAGTAATCCTCGCTGCCCCAGATGCGCTGCAGCGCCTCTTCTCTGGCCAGGATACGATTGCCGTGCAGACAGAGCAGAAGCAGCAGGTCCGACTCGGTTGCAGTCAATTTCCGCGTTTGGGTATCCCGGCACAGGGTCTGCGAACGGGCGTCGAACGTATAGGTTCCCAGCGTAAAGCGATCCGGTTCCGCCGACGGTCGATGGCTGCGGCGAAGCACCGCCCGAATGCGCAACAGCAGTTCCTCGATGCTGAACGGCTTGGTCAGATAATCATCGCAGCCGATCCGGAACCCGGTGATCTTGTCTTCCTTCATCGCCCGGGCGGTCAGAAAGATCAGCGGCGTATGCTGGTCGCGGGCGCGGACCTCGCGGGAGAAGGAGAAACCATCCCGTTTCGGCATCATGATGTCCACCAGGCAAAGGTCGTATGGCCGGCGATGGTATTCGGCCAGGCCGTCTTCGCCGTTGGGACACAGGACGACGGCATAGCCGTTCATCTGCAGATGCTCCTGGATGATCGCTCCGAGGTTGGCGTCGTCTTCCAGCAGCAAAATGGTTCCCGAGGAGGTCATGGCCGTCCGTTCTCCGGTCCGGCGGCGGGGAAAAGCAGCTCAATGGTCACTCCTTCGCCGAGACGGCTGTATAGATTGATGCGCCCGTCGTGGGCTTC
>JAAZOE010000383.1 GCA_012797915.1 Candidatus Zixiibacteriota bacterium
GAATATTGGGCCGCGGAGCGGGATTTGACTCGGGGGGAAAATTGGCGTATCTTGACCGCATGATCGACGCCGAAACGATAGGCATCGCCTTCGACACCGAGACCACCGGCCTGGCTCCGGCCGAGGGGCGAATCGTCGAAATCGCAGCCCTGAAATTCGATCTGGCCGGAAATACTCTGGGTCGATTCGTCGAAATGGTCAATCCGCTCCGGCCGATTCCGGCCGGAGCGATGGCGGTTCATCATATCACCGATGACATGGTCGCCGACAAGCCGCCGATGACCGACGTTCTGCCGCGTTTTCTCGAATTTATCGCCGGCGACAACGTCGTGTTGATCGCCCAGAACGCCGTGTTCGATATCGGTTTCGTCAATCACGAGGCGATCCGGTGCGAGATGCCCCTGCCGCCGGTCACGATTTTCGATCAGATCGAACTGACCCGGCGGGTGTTTCCAGGGCTGGCCACCTATTCGCTGGAGCCGACCTGCCGGAGATTCGGTCTGGTCGACACGCAGGAACACCGCGCGATGGGAGATGCCGTCCTGGTGATGAAACTGTTCTTCCATTGTCTGGCCAGACTGGGAGATTGGACGCAACGGCTGGAGGTCCTCAACGGCCTCTTTCGGTATAGTTTCGGCGGGCCGATGCAGGCGGCCGCCGACACCGCCACCGTGGAAATGATCGTCGGAGCGCTGGAGGCGGGACGGATGCTGGAGATCGTCTACGCCGGCGGATCGATGCGCGGCAAACCCAGAAGGATCGTCCCGACCTCGATGTTCAACCGCGACGGGATCGATTATATCGTTGCCAATTGCATCCTTTCCAACACCAGCAAGCAATTTCGTCTGGACCGAGTCCTGGCCTGTCGGGTCGTGGAAGCGAAATAGGGGAAATGACCGAGGCGGCCGCCTGCATTTCTAACCTGTTATATATGAGGCGATTAGGGTTGCGCTACGGTAGATTTTCCGAGAGCGTGGTTGGTTTTTTGGGGACGGACTGGAACCGCGGGCGATGATGATGGTTTTAATGACTGTTGGTAACGAAACAAATGTTGACAAAGCGGTCTTCGACCTATACGTTAGGGCGGACAAAAGTTGAGGCGGGGCCGGATGCCTGCCGTATAATGGGTAGATGGGCGGACAAAAGAGGATGGATATCGAGCGGTAGGGTAAAGGCACCCGTATCTATTGAGAAAAGTTTTAGAGATCAGATAAGGATCAAGTCTATTCCCTCCCTCTTGGTCTTTATCGAGAAAGCCCCGCTTCGGCGGGGCTTTCGGTTAATAAGGATTGTCTTTTGTCGCGATTACTCCTGGTCGTCGGCCAGAATCAGTTCCATATAGACCGCCTCGGGCAATGGATTCGGCCGGTACGGCGCGATATCGAAAAACCCCAGGGATCGGTACAAGGCATGAGCTTCCACCATGCTTTCCAGCGTGTCCAGACGCATCCGGTTGTACCCGATCACATGGGCGGCCAATATCGCCGAGATCGCCAGCTTGCGGCCGAGACCCGATCCCCGATACTCGGGACGGACATAGAGGCGCTTCATTTCGCATATCTCCGGCGCCAACTTGTGCAACCCGACACATCCGGCGGGAACGTCATCCACCAGGGCCAGGTACAGCGCGCCGTCGGGATGGGCATAGTCTCCCGGTAGCGATGCCAGTTCGGCTTCGAAACTCTGAAAACAAAGGCTGAAATCGAGGGACGCCGCATATTCGAGAAACAGACGACGGATGGTTTCGAGGTCCGGGCCCTCGGTAACCGGCCGTATGGAGATGGAATGTTGGGCGGTCATACCCGTTTGTACGGACGGGTTGCGGAGAAGTTTCCGCCCGGATGGCGCGGAAAGCGAATGCGCTTGACAAATGCGGTAAAACAGTGATTACTTGCGCACCCGAACGGCCCCAGCGGTTAACGAACCGGTCACGGCGGCCGGGCGAGGGGAATACGTGACGGGAAGACGGCTTTTGAGAATATTATGTTAGATTTGCTGGCCCAAAATCAACTGCTCCTGCTGTTTGTGGTCATCGGCTTGGGATATCTGGTCGGGAACATCAATCTGTTCGGGTTCAAGCTCGGCGTGGCGGCGGTCCTGTTTGTCGGCATCGCCCTGGGGGCGATCGACAGCCGCCTGGCCTTGCCGGAATACATCTATGTCATGGGGCTGGTGCTGTTCGTGTATGCCATCGGCCTGCAGTCGGGCCCCAGCTTTTTCGCCTCGTTCCAGAAACGGGGCATCCGCTTCAGCCTCATCGCTGCCGGCGTGCTGGTGATGGGGGCGGTGATCGCGGTGATCCTGAAGAGCATTCTCGGGGTGCAGGCCCCGACAATCGCCGGGCTGTTCTGCGGGGCGGTAACCAACACCCCGGCGCTGGCGGCAACCGTCGAGACGGCCAAGAACATGTCGGTTAATCTTCCGGCGGAGGTGCGTGATTTCTACGCCACCTCGCCGGTGGTGACGTTCGGGTTGGCCTATCCGTTCGGCGTCTTTGGCGTGATTCTCTGGCTGTTTTTGTTCAACAAGGTGTTCAAGACCGCACCGGTCGAAGTGGCGTCCGATCTGGCCGAACCGGGTGTCGAACCGATTCACAGTCGCACGTATCGGATCAGCAACCCCGCGGTGATCGGCAAACCGGTGGCCGAGGTGCTGCGGATGATCGGCGAGGCCGGATTTGTGCTGAGCCGCATCCAAAAGGGGACGGTCACTGACGTCGTCCTGCCGGAAACGATATTGGGCGATGGCGACCTGGTGGTGGCGGTCGGCGATAGCAAAGGGATGGAACGAGCGCAATTGTTGTTCGGCGAACAGATGACCGACCATATCCCCGAGGGAAGCGATGGGATCAGCTACCGCCGGATTTTCGTCTCCAACAAGGAATTGGTCGGCAAGACGATCCGGGAATTGAAACTGCAGACGAAGATGCATGCCACGATTACCCGTCTGCGGCGGGGGGATGTCGATTTCGTGCCGACCGCCGACACGATGTTGGAACTGGGGGACCGGATTCGGGTCGTGACTCCCCGGGCAAACATGGAGCGGGTGACCAAATATTTCGGCGACTCGGTGCGGGCGATTTCGGAAACCGACTACCTGTCGTTGTCGTTGGGAATCGTGCTGGGGGTATTTCTCGGCATGATTCCGATTCCGCTGACTCACGGCATGACCTTCAAGCTCGGCTTCGCCGGCGGGCCGCTGATCGCCGGGCTAATTCTGGGACGGCTGGAGCGAACCGGACCGATTATTTGGGAAATCCCTTACAATGCCAACCTGGTGTTGCGCCAAGTGGGATTGGTGTTCTTCTTGGCGGCGATCGGCACCAAGGCCGGCGGGGGACTGTTGGATACGTTTCATGCCGGCGGCTGGGGATTGATTGCCGCCGGAGCGGTTATCACCACGGCGGTGACCGTGGCGGTAATCATGATCGGGACGCGGTATCTGCGTCTGCCGATGGCGGCGGTGATGGGGATGATGGCCGGGATTCAGACCCAGCCGGCGGTGCTGGCCTATGCCAACCAGCAGGCGGATAACGATCTGCCCAACATCTGGTATGCGACCGTCTACCCGGCGGCGATGGTGTCGAAGATCATTCTGGTGCAGGTCATCGTCTCGGCGATCATGATGATGTGATATTTGTCGTGCGGCCTCGCACGGCGGCGTCAGGAATCCTTTCCTGACGCCAATAATAAATATTTTCCACTTGCCTCAATCCAAGCGATTTATTAATCTGTATTTTCGCGGACATCTTTTCGTCAAGATACTATTGCGGAGGGTGCGATGTTCGGTCTTGATCCAGACAGCACAATTATTTTGTTGACGCTGGTGATTGTTATCCAGACCTGCATATTAATCTATTTTGCCGCGCGGCGTCCCAAGAAAGAACTCGAAAAGGTAGTGAAAGCGATAAACGATGTTCGCGATGCGCTAAAAGAAACCCCCGTAAATCTCGATCCTCGCCAACCGGTAGAAATTCCCCCAGAAGTGGATAAGCTGGAAACGAATGTCGGGGTAATTGCCAAGGCGGGGCTTGTGGACGCCGAATCTCTTGTCAAAATGGGAAATATTGAGTATACGCGAGGAAACCTTGCCAAAGCAATGTCATATTACGAGCAAGCGAGAGAGCTAGCGTCAGACGATCGAAAATTGCAGGCAACCTGTATTGGCAACATCGGGCTGATTTATAAGGCGAAAGGGGATGCGGAGGCGGCTCTGAAATATCACGAGGAGGCATTGAAGATAGATCGCGAGATCGGGTACCGGCAGGGGGAGGCC
>JAAZOE010000384.1 GCA_012797915.1 Candidatus Zixiibacteriota bacterium
CGGGCCGAGTATGCCGTGGCCGTCAACGGCCTGGGGCAGAACGGGTATGCCCTCCACTCCCCCATGCAGTATTCCCTGGGCGCCTGTTTCCTGGCCGAGGTCGTCCTGACGTTTATCTTCCTGTTCGTGATTTTCGGGGCAACCCATCGCGACGCCCATAAGAAATTCGCCGGCATCGCCATCGGCCTGACCCTGGCCGTCATTCATATGGTCGGCATCCCGATCACCGGCACCTCGGTCAATCCGGCGCGGAGTTTCGGCCCGGCCGTGTTTGCCGGCGGCGAGGCTCTCGGTCAACTCTGGCTGTTCATCGTCGCGCCGATCATCGGCGGCATTCTGGCCGCGCTCGTCTGGAAGGGATTGTTCGAAGGAAAACAGGCGGCGTAACCGCCGTTGACGGAAACGAAGACGGCGTCGGGGAGGCCCGACGCCGCTTTTCATTTGTCCTGGTCCGACACGATCAGGTCGTCTTCTGGCGCAACAGCCGCGGGGCGGTCAAAAGGTTCTGCGGTCGATCCAGCAACGCCCGCAGGTTGCGGGCGATCTCCGGCAAGCCATTCTCGAAGCCGAACTCCTCCAGTTTTTGTATCATTGCCTCGGGAAGTCTGTCTTTGGACGCACCCTGAAGAATCAGCTCCGTTTCCCGGTCGTCGAAGGCGGGCCCGTCCTCGATGGCCAACGGGATTTGGCGATTGACCGGGCAGTACGACTGACAATAGAGGCATCCCTCCAGACAATGATGCGCGGCCGGATCGAGCCAGGCCGGAAAATCCCCTTCATGTTCGTTTACATACGTCAGGCATCGTTCCGCCCGCAGCAGGAACCGGTCTGATGGTATCGCCCCGGTCGGGCATTTGTCGCGGCAGGCGGTGCAACCGTCGCAGTGCTCCATCACGTTCGCTTCGCCCCAAGTATCCTCCCGGCAGGGCAGGTCGCTGAAAAAGGCCGTGAACCGGTGGTAACTCCCCATCCCCTCCACGTAGGTAATGTTGTTTTTGCCGTATTGGGCCAGGCCGCCGCGGACGGCCGCCAGCTTCAACGGTATCCGCGCCCGTACCAGCCGGTACCCGGCCGGGGCCAGAATCTCCGCCAGCAGCTTTCCGACCCGAGTGCTGATCGCGGAGGAATAGGTGGGGGGGAGGTACGTCTCGACCTTGCCGCCGTTCCAGGTGAAGGTAAACCGGATATGCGGCTGCGGCGTCGAAACGATAATCACCGATTTCGCCTCCGGCATCTCCGGCGGCGGGTCGTAAACAAGTCCGGCCAGATCCACCCGATACACCTGGTCGGCAATCCGTCCCGCCCGATGATGTCCCTCGATTTCTTCCCGCAGTTCTTTCAGATGCTCCACCGAAACGATCGCCGACCGGAAACCTTCCCGGGCCATCCGGTCGATCAGGTCGGCGATAGTATGGTATATTTCCGGCCTATGAGACATTTCTTTCTCCGTTCCGTCGATCTCCCGCCACCGCGCAGGACACAACTCCCTCCTATTAAGTAAACGAAAAACGGCATCGATGGATTCGAAATTCAGCCGGATATCGGGTGTTGCCAAATAGTCTTCGGGCAGGGTCGTCGATGGGGGAGACGACCCTCGTCGCCGCACTAGAACCGCTTCTGGTAGGCGTGGCAGTACGGTTGATGTCCCGTATGCTCGTAGTAATCCTGATGGTATCCTTCCGCCTCCCAGAACGGCCCGGCCTTGGTCACTTCCGTGGCGACTCGATACCCTTTAGCCTTCAGCAGATCGATCAATCGTCCCACGGTCGTCTTCTGTGCGTCATCGACATAAAACACCGCCGACCGATACTGGTCGCCGACATCCGGTCCCTGCCGATTGACCTGGGTCGGATCGTGAATCTCGAAAAACAGACGCGCCAGCGTCTCGAAATCGGTCTTCTCGAGATCAAACACGACTTCCATCGTTTCCGCATGGCCGGTGGTCCCGGAGCAGACCTGCTTATACGCCGGATTATCCGTATGGCCCCCCATATACCCGACCCGGGTCGACAGGACCCCG
>JAAZOE010000385.1 GCA_012797915.1 Candidatus Zixiibacteriota bacterium
CGTTATTTTTATGCCGCCCCCCAGAATCGAACTGGGGACACACGGATTTTCAGTCCGTTGCTCTACCAACTGAGCTAGGGCGGCATCTTATTTCAAGACCAGCAATTAACGGATTGCCGGCCGCTTGTCAACCCAATTTTTCAGTTTCCGGCCGGCTCCGGTTCCGACGGTGCGGGCGAACCCAAAAAGGCCGCCCCGATGAATCCGGCGGCATTTCCCAGTCTGGCGGGGACGACCTCCAGGCCGTCGACGGCCGCGGTCAGGGCCCGCGCCATGATCGTATCCCTGACTATATCGACAAATTCCCGTCCCCCCTCAGCGATCCCGCCGCCCAGAATCACCATCTCCGGATTGAGAACGTTGACCATCCCGGCCAGAGCCGTTCCCAGAATCCGAGCCGTAGCTTGGATCACCTCGATGGCGGCCCGGTCCCCCTTGCGCGCGGCCTGAAACATCTTCTTGATGGTCAATTGCTCCATGTCGTCGCCGATCAAGGAATCGAACACCGGTGTCGAGTCCGCGGTCAGCCGTTCCTTCAGGCGGGCCAGGATCGCCTTGGACGACACCAGCGCTTCCAAATAGCGACTATGCTCGGCGGCATCTTCCCCGCCGACCAGCAGATGTCCGATTTCTCCGGCGGAATAGTTGGCCCCGCGATACATCCGGCCGTCGATGATAACGCCGCCGCCGATGCCGGTGCCGATGGTCAGACAGATGATGTGGTCATATCCCTTCCCGGCGCCGAAACGATGCTCCGCCGCCGCCGCGCAGTTGGCATCGTTGTCCACCATTACCGGCAAATTCAACCGTTCGGCCAGGCGATCGCGGAGATGAAATCCCTCCCAATGGGGCATGTTGGGACATCCCCCCTGAATGACGCCGGTGTCCATATTCACCGATCCGGGCGAGCCGACGCCGAGATAGGGGACCATCGCCCCGGCCTCGTCGGCCTCGACCAGCAATTGCTCGCCGCAAACGACAATCTTCTCGAACAAGGCCTCCGCTGAGGCGTTTTTGGGTGTCGTCACCTGATCGCGATGGCGCATCGTCCCCCGGCCGTCGACGAGTCCATATTTGATATTGGTGGCGCCGATATCGATTCCGGCGTACAGCTGTTCACTCATCCCGGTGCTTCCCATACAGGTTTCAGCTTTCGCCCGCGCCGGGATCACGGCTTCGGGCGTTCCCAGTATAATCGGCACGTTCTGTTTGACACAAGACCAAAAACCGAATCGGGCGGGCGGCGTCTTCCATCGGGCGAATATACAGAAACAGAACTCCCGGCCGGCCGGGAATTCTGTTTCCAAGGCATAACTGGTAACCGCCCGCAGGAAACGACCCGCGGACCCCGATCATCCCGCGACCGATTTCAGTACTTCGCGGGCGATGACAATCCGCTGGACTTCCGAGGTCCCCTCGCCAATCTCGCACAGCTTGACATCGCGGTACATCCGTTCGGCCGGAAAAGGCCCGGTGCGGAAACCGATGTCCCCCAGAACCTGGATCGCCTGGTAGCAGACCCGGTTGCCCACTTCGGAGGCGTACATCTTGGCCATAGCCGACTCCTTGGTGAACTTCACGCCGGCGTCCTTCATCATTGCCGTGCCGTAAATCATGTACCGGGCCGCCTCCAATTCCGTGGCCATATCGGCCAGTTTCCACTGGATCGCCTGCAGGTCACCCATGGGAACGTCGCCGTCTTTGTGTTTGGCGGCATACTTCAGTGCGCATTCGTACGCTCCCTGGGCCAACCCCAGCGCCATCGCCCCGATCGAAATCCGGCCGCCATCGAGGGTGATCATGAATTGCTTGAATCCCTCCCCCTCGACTCCAAGCTGGTTTTCGACGGGAAGTTTGACGTCGGTAAAATGCATGAAGGCCGTGTCCGACCCCCGCAAACCCATCTTGTTTTCCTTCTTGCCGATTTCGAAACCGGGCCACCCCTTCTCGATGATGAACGAGGAAATCCCTTTGACTCCGGGAGCCGCCGAGGTTCGGGCCGTGATCACCGAGGCGAAGGCATGCGAGGCGGAGGTGATGAAGCACTTGGTGCCGTTCAATTCCCAATGATCGCCTTTGCGGACTGCCGTGGTCTTGGTGGCCCCGGCATCGGAGCCCGCTTCCGGTTCGGTGAGTCCGAAGGCAAGCAGTTCGCCGCCGCGCGTTCCCCGGGGAAGGTATTTCTTTTTCTGCTCCTCCGTCCCGAACTTGAGAATCGGAAAACATCCCAGGCTGTTATGGGCCGCAATCATGATGCCGGTGGAACCGCAGACCCGGGACAACTCCTCCACGGCGATGGAATAGCAGACGGTGTCGACAGGACTTCCCCCGTACTGTTCGGGGACGACCATCCCCATCAGACCCATCTCGGCCAGCGGCTTCAGGTGCTCGTGCGGAAACCGCTGTTCGATATCCAGCGCCGTCGCCAGCGGGGCGATCTTCTCCTCGGCGAACGCCCGAACCTTCTCCCGGAATTCCTGATGTTCTTTTTTCAGCAGCACGGCTAATCCTTGAGTAGTTGACGTGAAATGACCATCTTCTGCGCCTCGGTGGTCC
>JAAZOE010000386.1 GCA_012797915.1 Candidatus Zixiibacteriota bacterium
CCCCGCCTGACGGACGATCCGCCGCTCCTCGAAATACCGCATCAGGTCGTCGGCCGGTTCCGGACCGATCTTTTCCCCCATCCAGACCGGCAGCTCGAACGCCGCGCATTTGATATGGCTGGAGTGGATGATCAGGTTGTCGGGGTCGATGATCCCCGCTTCGGGCGTGGAATGGAAGAAGTACTCCGGGTGCTCCATCAAAAACTGCGCCAATGCCGATGACGTCGCCACTAAAATCGCCGCCGACACGCCGGTCTTCCGCCCGGCCCGGCCTGACTGTTGCCAAACCGAGGCGATCGAGCCGGGATAACCGCACATGATGCTGACATCCAGCGAACCGATGTCGATTCCCAACTCCAGGGCGTTGGTGGAGACGACCCCGGTGATCTGTCCCGACCGAACCCCCTGTTCGATCGCCCGCCGTTCGTTCGGCAGATATCCCCCTCGGTACCCGGCGATCTCGATCCCCCGCCCATACTGCTTTTGAAACTGCTCCTTCAAATAGGTCAGGATGATCTCCACCTGCATCCGGTACCGGCCGAACACGATCGTTTGAATCTTCTGGCCGATGAACCGCGACGCCAGCCGCACCGATTCGTTGACCGCCGATTTCCGCAGTCCCAGCTCCGGATTGATCACCGGTGGATTGTACAGGATGAAATGCTTCTCGCCCGAGGGCGCCCCGTTATCGTCGACCTTCTCCACCGGCGCCTCGATCAGTTTCGAGGCCAGCTCGTCGGGATTGGCGATGGTCGCCGAACAACAGATGAACTGCGGGTCGCTTTCGTAGAAATGACAAATCCGCCGCAACCGCCGAATCAGGTTGGCCAGATGCGATCCGAACACCCCCCGGTACTGATGCACCTCGTCGATGACCACATACCGCAGGTTCTCGAACAGCTTGATCCACTTGGTATGATGCGGCAGGATCCCGGCGTGCAGCATGTCCGGATTGGTGACCACGATATGTCCGGCCGACCGGATCGCCCGGCGGGCGTCCTGCGGGGTGTCGCCGTCGAAGGTGTATGTTTTAATGTCGACGCCGAGGTCGGTCACCAGGCCGTGCAACTCGTCCACCTGGTCGGCCGACAACGCCTTGGTGGGGAAGAGGTACAGTGCCCGCGCCTCGGGGTCGGCCAGAATCCGGTTGACCACCGGCAGATTATAACAAAGCGTCTTGCCCGAGGCGGTCGGCGTGACCACCACGACGTTCCTGCCGGCCTGAATCTTTTCCAAAGCTTCGCGCTGATGAGAAAAGAGAGATGAAATTCCGCGTCCGTTCAGGGCCGCCACCAACCGCCGGTCGATAAACTCGGGGAACGGTTTGGTCCGGGGCGGACGGGCCGCCATCGTCTCCCAATGGACGATCCCCCCGGAGGTCTCCGGGTCGGTCCGTAGAGATTCCAAAACCTGGATGAGGTTCATACGGCGTGCACCTGCTGCAACTGCCGCAGACAGATATCGCACAACCGGGTCCCCTTGTTGTCGATATCGATCATGTCGTCGGAATCGTAGTTGATGCAGGAGGGGTTCTGGCACGGTTTGACGGCATACAGGGTGGCCATCTGCCGGATGACTTCCTTGTACAGCCGCGGATAGACCTTGGAGTCATCCTCCGGCAGGCCGTAAAACTCCGATCGAAAATGGAACAGGGAGACGACCGCCGTCCCGGCCAGGTCGTCGGCGTACCCCAGCACGAAATGCTCCTTCGGCAAATATAAGTCTTCTTCGCAGACGCCGATCACCGTCTCTCGGCTGTTGGCCTTGACCCGCTCCAGCTTGGTCAGGATCACCCGGGCATAATACTGGCTGCGGGTTTCACTGTACGCCTCCGGCGGCATGCGCATCCCTTTCAGGATATCCACGCCCCGGTTGAAAATATTCCCCAGCGATCCGGCCAGACGGTTGACCATGGCCATGTCCACCTCGCCCAAAGGCACGATGACTATTTTCGCTTTAATCAGGCTCATATCATCCGGCCGTGAAAAACCGGCTGGTGGACCCGGTGGGGGAGACCTTCATCTCCACCTTGGCGGCGCATTTCGGACACCAGCCGACAAAGGCGGTTTCCGGTTTGTTCAGATAGATGCGCGAGTACACCTTGCAACAGGTGAAAAAGATCCCCACAAACGGCCGCCCGGTTTTCTTCTCGTTGTCCATCATCCGCCTCGAAACCAATATACCTCTTCCGGCGGTCATTCGCCAAATCAATTGCTGCCGGAGCCGTCCCGTTCCTCGAAAGTATATGCTGCCGTCAAACCCCGCTCAATCACTTTTCGCCCGAACCGACTTCTCCGGTCACGATCGCCACCGATGACGAACTCCCGATCCGACCCGCCCCCGCCGCAACCATCGCCCGGGCCTGTGCGGCTGTCCGTATGCCCCCGGCCGCCTTCACCTTAATCCGGCCTCGCCCCAGGGCCGCCAGAGTCGCGACATGTTCCGCCGGCGTCGGGCCGAAAAAACCGGTGGCGGTCTTGACGAAATCCGCACCGGCCTCGATTACCGCCTTCACCGCCTCCGGCCAAAACTCCGACTTGATTACCGGTGTTTCGATAATGACCTTCAAGACCACGGCCGCCGGCAAGGCCTGTCGCACGGCTCGCAGTTCACCGGCGACAGCC
>JAAZOE010000387.1 GCA_012797915.1 Candidatus Zixiibacteriota bacterium
CCCGGTCGGTCTCGGTCGGCCTGACCGCCCCCGTGGGCACCTCGCTGGTGCAATTGTCCGAGGATTCCGCCTTCGCCGGCGCCCAGTGGGAAAACTATGCCGCCACCAAAAACTTTGAACTCAGCGACGGCGACCGGATGAAGACCGTCTATGGCCGCTTCCAGATGGAATCCGGCGGCAGCTCCGCCGGTTTCGCCGCCGACAGCATCATCCTCGACCGAATGGCCCTCATCGATTCCGTCACCGAAAACTCCGATGGCGCCATGCTCCTGCCCGGCGATGCCGTCCGTTTCTCGGTGTACACCAAGGAGACCGGGGGAGAGGCCTCCATCGAGGTCGCCGGTTTGGGGACGATTGCGCTGTATGACGACGGTTGCTGCGGCGACCGGGTGGCCGCCAACGGCGTGTACGAATTTTTGTATACTATCCCGGTCAACACCGAGCTCACTGATGCCGTCGTCACCGGGCGATTCACCGACGCCGCCGGCAATGAGGCCGCCACCGTCAAGGCGACGACCCGCCTGAATGCCACCTTCCCGCCGGACCCGGTGGTCCTGTCCGGGCACGCCGCCTCGTCGCGCGAAATCGTCCTGGATTGGACCAAGACCGGCATCACCGATTTCGGTTCCTATCGGCTTTACCGCCAAACCACGGCCGGCGTCGATTCCTCCTCGTTCGCCGTCACCACGATAAGCAATGCCGGGACCGTCACCTATACCGATACCGAACTGGCCGATACGACCGGGTATTACTATCGCCTGTACGTCTATGACACCCGCGGCAACGCCGCCGGATCCAACGAGGTGCATTTGACCACGCTGGCCAATCAGCCGCCCGACACCACGGTGCTGGCGGCCAATCTGTCGGGTGATTCCGCCAATGTCATCCTGACCTGGCTGGCCTCCACGGCCGAAGATTTCGAATCGTACCGGCTGTTGCGCAGCACCTCGCCGATCTCGGAAGGGGCGGCCTATAACGAAAGCCTCGTCGTGGCCATCATCAATACCGCCGCCACGACGACCTATACGGACCGGCCCGCGGCCGGGACGTATTATTATCGTCTGTTCATTTTCGACGTGCAGGGAGCTTCGTCCAGGTCGCACGTCGTCTCGATCACGGTGCCGTAACTCACGGCAAAGGCGGGGGAGTGCATATGGCCGAGCGTATCAGATGGTCGGAATTCTGGTTTTTGTATACCCGGACGATCAAGCAGATGCGGTATGCCGTCGTCTGGGCGCCGTTTGTCATTCAGGGCTTGATCGCCTTCCTCCTGGCGGCGGCGCATTACTACCTGTTCTCGCCGATCACCGGCCCGCTGGTTTCCGGATGGGTGCGTCTGGTCTCTCCGGAATACGCCGCGGGTTTCTTCCACTATCCGGGACATTTTGTTCTTTTGCCGTACTTTTTCGGCTATGCCCGGCTGGTCGCCGCTCTGCTCACCGAGGCGCTGTTGTTCGCCGTCGCCATCGACCTCTTCGCAGCCCTCTACCGGGGCGAACCGCCGATCTGGGCGACCTCTTTCAAGAAAGCCGTCGCCCGGTACCTCCGTCTGACGCTGGTCTGGGCGGTCGTGCTGATTGTGCTGTATCTGCTCAATCGCTACTTTTTCGACTTCCTGCAAGATGTGCTGGGGTATTCGCTGGAGTCGGCCCCGCGGCGGCAGATGGCCATGACCGCCGTGCTCCACGGCCTGACCGTTCTGATCTATGCCCCCTGCCTGTATTTTCTGCCCAGCCTCATGCTGGGCAGTGACCGGCCCCGGGCGGCGATCTCCCGGGCTCTGCGGGTGGCCCTGCGCCACCCGTTCGTCACCGTGGGGCTGGTTCTGTTGCCCTACCTGATCAGCTTGCCGTTGTCTTGGGCCGCATCCGAATCGCTGAAAATCGTGACTTCCTTTTCGCCCGAACTGGTCTATCTGCTGGTCGTGCTCTCTCTCATCGTCGATATCCCCGTCAATTTCATCCTGGTGGGGACCTCGACAAAGTTCTTCCTGGATGTCGCCAAGAGCGAGTGATGAATCCGCTGCAGGCCATCATCCTCTTCTCCGGGCTGCTGCTGGGCGTCTTGATCGTGGTCATGCTGACCATGCGGCACCACCGGTCGTATGGCCGACCGTTCGTTTTCTTTCTGTTCGTGAATCTCGCCGGGGCAGTCGCCGTCTGGCTGGAAACCAGCGCCAATCCCGCTCTTTGGCCGGCCGGATATTACCTCCTGTTTTTCCATATTTCCTTCCTCCCCTCGGCCTGGTATCTGCTCACCGCCCGGTGGGGGGTCGACCGCACGGAACTCGGCCGCCTCGACCGGCGCCTGCCGTGGCTGGCCTTGGCCGTCTCCCTGGTCCTCTTCCTCTATACCACCTGGGCGCGGGCCGTCGATGTCGCCCTCATCGACAACCGCTGGTTCCTGGATCTGAAACGATTGTACCTGATCATCGCCGCCTTCTTCGCCGTCACGGTGACGGCCGGATTGTATACCATCGAAATCTGTTACCGTTCGTCGCTGGGCCTGGCTCGCGAACGAATCCGGCGGTCGTTCTTCCCGCTGGTGGCCTACGGTATCGGCCTGCTGGCCATGACCACCGTGGCGATGTTGTATCGCCAGGTCAGCGACTGGATGACCTGCGCCGTCTTCCTCTTGGCCGCCCTGGTCGGCGTGCCTCTGGCCAGGCATTTCATCCTCTTTAATCCGGTCTCCAACGGCATCATCCTGACGCGCAAGGCCGGCTATTCCTCGCTGGCGGTGGTGCTGGTCGGCATCTATTTCGGCCTCGTCGGCAGCGTCGGCGAACTCCTGGTCAAATACAATCTCGACGAAGGAATGTTCTTCTCGGTGGTGACCCTGATACTGATGGTCTTTACCTTCCTGATTCTGGTCGTCTCCCAGACCCTGCGTTACCGCTTCCGGGCCGTCTCGGTGGGGGCTTCCTCGATGCCCCGCCGGGGCGTCTACGCCGAGGAATGGAAGGAATTCGCCGAGGAGGTCTCGGTCACGCTGAATCTGGACGGTATCTATGACAGGACCGATGCGCTGTTGCAGCGCCTCCTCAAGATCAAACGCAGCTGCTTCGTCATCAAGGAACCGGCCCCCTCGGAAAACTTCACCCTGTACACCGGCGACGGCGTCGACCGCGGCATTCCCGGAATTCGCCTCGAACGGCTGTCGGACTGGTTGTATCGGTACGGGCATCCGATCGAAGTGGCCACGCTGAAGGAGAAGGCCCCGGCCGAGGCCGAGCAACTGGCC
>JAAZOE010000388.1 GCA_012797915.1 Candidatus Zixiibacteriota bacterium
GATCCCGGTCACCGTCTGCTCGTCAAGGCCGTTTTCGACGGTGAACGGCTCCATTCCAGCGGCCACCGTATCGACCAGACCAGTTACGCCATCAGCGACGATTGGCTCGGTTTGTTCCCTTTCCATGGCCGCGATTTCTTCGGCGAAGTTGATCCGCAGACGGACGTCGGCGACCCCTTTGAAATGCCCTTCCTGCAACAGGCGCAATACACCCGGCATCCCTTCTTGGTCTTCAGTCGGATCTGCCACGGAGGTTTCTACTTCGACCGTGGTTTCGATAATGGGTTGCGCCTGTTGAAGGTTTTCCGCCTTTGCCCCTGCGCCGTTCTCTCGCGGCGATTTGGCCGGAGATGGTTTTGCGGCCATATTGGCAACGGTTGTCTGATCGACAGCATTGATCTGCATCTCAGCGCTCCTTCGCGTCTATTGAATCAGCCCCCGTGAATTTATCGGCATACGAAATCACAACTTCAGGTCTTTCATCCCGCGAAAGCAACCGGTCGCCGGGCAATCCCCCATTATGGATGGGAGATAAGTTTTCGATTTGGGGCGAAAGAAACCCTGGGTGTTTATCTCGGTTTCGAAAGCGGATGCCCCCCCGGCGGCAATAATATAAACAGGGATGGCAGCAGGTCGCCATCCCCGAAAAATATCCGACTCATTTGGATGACGTTGGTGGACATCGCCGTCTACAGCCGCTGGACGACACCGGCGATGATGTCGCGCAGGAACGGTTCCGCCTTGTTGGCTGTGGCGATAATCCGCTCCAGACTGCACGGCTCCAGCGTGTCGGGCAGGCCCATGTCGGTGATAATTGACATCCCCAGCACCCGGGTCCCCTGATGACGGGCGGCAATCACCTCCGGTACGGTCGACATCCCGACGACATCAGCGCCGATATTGCGCAGGAAGCGATATTCCGCGCCGGTCTCCAGGTTCGGCCCGGCCACGGCGACATAGACGCCTTTTTTCAACGGGAACTTCATTTCCAGCGCCACCGTCTCGGCCAGCGCGACCAGGTCCTTGTCGTAGCAGTTGTACATGTCGGGGAAGCGCACGCCGATCCGGTCGTCGTTGCGGCCGATCAGCGGGTTGGCTCCCAGCAGATTGATATGATCGGTGATGGCCATGATATCGCCGGCCTTGAACTGCGGATTGAGGCCGCCGCAGGCGTTGGAGACGATCAGTGTCTCGATCCCCAGCGCTTTCATGACCCGCACCGGGAAGGTAACCTGCTTGAGGGTGTACCCTTCGTAAAAATGAAACCGTCCCTGCATCGCCACCACCGACTTGCCGCGGAGCCGGCCGAACAACAGCCGTCCCTTGTGCGACTCCACCGTGGAGACCGGGAAATGGGGGATGTTTTCATAGTCGATGGTGGCGGCGATCTCGATGCCGTCGGCCAGCGACCCCAGGCCGGTGCCGAGGATGATCCCCGCCTTCGGAACGACGTTCGTTTCCTTGCGGATGAAATCGGCGGCGTCTTTAATCAGGTCGAACAGGTTTTCCATCAGGATTGCCCCTCGTGCAGTTGTTGTTCCATCTCCGGCGCGGGCATATCGCGCTCGACCGGACGTTCCTGGCGCGGGGGACGCACCTCCTCGGTGTCTTCGGCCATCGCCTGCACAACCGTCTCCATCTGCGCCCCGATCAGGGCTTTGAGCTTGGTCAGGTAGTTGGTGCGGATGAAGCGGATTTTGTTGATGTCGGCCACCAGCCGGTTCATCTGGGCGTGCAGGTCGGCGATCACCTCATCCCGCTTGAGCTGGGCTTCCTGGACGATCACCTGGGCTTCCCGCTTGGCGTTGGCCACGGTCACCTCGGCGTTTTTCTGCGCCTCGATGATGGCCGTCTTGAGGGTGTCCTCGAGGGCCAGAAGATGGGAGAGTCGTTCCTTGAGGTGTTTGTTCTCCTCGGTCATCTTCAGCACCTCGGCCCGCGATTCCTCCAGGGCCGCCGCCGCCAGATCCCGGAACACCTCGACGTCGTCCGGATTGTATCCGCGAAACTTGATTTCGAACTGTTGCTGTCGCAGATCGTTGGGTGTGGTTTCCATACCGGTTTGCCTCTATGTCGTTGTTTGTTTCTTATCTTCCGCCGAAAATGGCCGTTCCGACGCGCACCA
>JAAZOE010000389.1 GCA_012797915.1 Candidatus Zixiibacteriota bacterium
ATAAAACCGGATGAACGATATCCGAATCCGCGCAGGCAACCGTTCCCGCGCCAATAATATAGAATACCCCCATAATCGCTGTCAATGTTTTGGTCATCACTCAACCTCCCCAGCTTCGATTCCCATTTTATCCGGACAGCATGGCGGCAAGCCGTGCCTGAAAATGTAGGTAATGACCCACACGGCGTCACCGACAGTGATCCTGCCGTCGCAACTGGCATCGGCCGTATTAAGGTTCGGAGGCTCCGGCCGACCCCGAAAAATATAGTTCACGACATAAACCGCATCACCAATATTTATGTTCCAATCAGCGTTGGCGTCACCGCAAACGTATTCGCCACAATACATCAGTTGCCCAACATCGACCTTGTTTTGCGCCAGCAATTGGCAGAAATTCGCTATTCTGGTTTCCCCGTCGGCGTCTCCCGCCATCCCATTAGCCATATGGCGATTTGCGTATTCAATAATGGATAGGACTTCGTATGTTGTGTAATGCCCCCCCATTTAGCAAGCGGTTTCTAAGAGAGTCCTCGTGGTCTGGTTATAGGCTTTTTGCATCTGGTTCGGCGTTTTGTATCCCAATGCCGAATGCAGATAGCTTTCGCTGTACTGCTCAATCCACTCGCCTACGAGAGTTGTTCGAAAAATATGCCTCCGGCGATTATTCGCTTCAGCAACTGGTGATTGTAGCCAGAGCATCCGGATTGTTTTCTCGCAATGCCCAATCCATTAATAAGGCTGGAATCCATCGGGTTCTTACCAATCCCATCTATTGTGGCGAGTTTGAATGGAAAGGCAATCGGTATCTCGGGAAGCATGAACCGTTAATTTCCCGACAGCTGTTCGATCAGGTTCAAGACAAATTGTCAGGCGGCAGAGGTCCGACCCAGGTGGCGAATGAATTCCCGTTTGTCGGCCTCATCAAGTGCGGCTTATGTGGCTGCGCCATGACCGCCGAGGTCAAGAAGGGAAAATACATATATTATCACTGTACCGGTTACCGGGGGAAGTGCGGCAATACTTACGTTCGGCAAGAGACTCTGGACGGCCTTTTCTCTGAGGTTATCGGCCGACTCAAAGTACATCCCGCCCTGGTTGAAGATATTAAGACGGCCCTAATGGAAATCCAGAAGGACCGTGTTCTATTTCAGCAACAATCGAAGGATGCCCTGCAGAAGCGTCAGCGCCGCCTGCAAGGCCTCTTAGACAAAGCGTATGAGGATAAGCTGACCGGAATGATCTCCCCCGAGCTCTGGCTGCGGAAATCGCAGGAATGGCAGGCGGAGTTGATTAAAATCCAGCAGCAGTTAAAGGCCTTGGAGAATGCCACCAAGGATTACTATCAAATGGGCGTGGAGATTTTAGAACTTGCTAATAGCGCCTATGGCTTGTACTTACGCCAAGAGTGGTCTGAAAAGGCAAAACTAATTAAAGCGTTACTATCGAACTCGACCTTCACACGCGGAACTCTATATCCCACATACAAAAAGCCCGTTGACATACTTGCCAAAGGGGTCGATTCTAAATTATGGCGGGGTTGACTTGTCAATACCCAGAACCTTTCGGTTCGCATTCAGCCTAAAATAGCTCCCCCGGCTGGGCGATCTTCGAATCTTTCAACCGGTCGTCGATTACCTCAAAGCGGCGGGATAATCCGATAAGCTACAGGCTATTACGCCAATATTGAACGGCCGTCTCGTCCCATCGGCGTTCCCTCCAATCCGAGCCGTCGGGCTGAAAGCGAGGTCACAGATTTAATCCCGGCGGGCGTAACCAAGCGACCATCGTTAAACCGCTTGGCGGTAAAGTACTCTTGCCGGCTCTTGTACCTGCCGGGCGTAGTGGCAGACGGCCACTTCCTCATTGGTCACAACGGCAAAATCGGAACGACCATACGACCATGCCCCGGCATCTATATAGAAGGTGTTCCCGTCGGCGAAATCGGGATCGATGTATGGCTTGTGCGTATGTCCAACAAGCACCAGCCGGATGGGCTGACTCACTTCCCGGTGATTACGGCACAAACGGGAATAATGGAGCAAAGAACGGCGTCTATACTCTTCCGGTTTTGTAAACGTTTCCAGTTCCACTTCGCCTGACCCGATTCCCCAGGCGCTGTTTCGCAATAATTGCCCATCATCTCTTTTTGCAGCACGGCCGCGTAAACCGGACTCGATATTTCGGAGCGCTTTCAAACCGGTCATGGCCGCCCGCCAAAGCGGCCGGTGAGGATTGGAGAAATGGTACCAACGATCGGCCGTAAACCCGTGTTCCAGATGCACTTTGCCTTCACGGACGTTCAGCTGGACATCGGTATTGGTGACATATCGGTAATCATGATTGCCGCTAATTCGTTCCACTCGCAAAAGGCAAAACAGGCGGTGGATTTCCTCATAGAGCGGGTGTGATTTCCAGATATCCTCGGGTTTCATCGTGCGACCGGTCCGAGGATGGGAAAACCACAGTTCATAGAGATCGCCTAACTGGAAAATGCGAAGGCGCCGGTTCGGATGGGAACGGCGCACGAAGTCCAGGTGCTGAAGAAAGTGCAACATTGCCTCGGCGCCACATCGAAACCCGTCCAGCGGCGAACTATAATAATACATATGCATGTCCGGAATGGCGACGAGCAGATCGCACGAATCCAGCAGCGGCCGCCAGGATCGCGGCACGGGCGTCGATTTTCCGCCGCCGGAAATAACATCGATTCGTTCGTTGTCGCCTATGAACTCCTCAATTCGGACCATCTAAATCACGCCGTCCTTTCGTCGAAGGCGTCTTTTGCCTCCTCCAGGATAAAACCCGCCGCATGTATGACGGCAATGAGCTAATCATGAGGATTTAATTAGCCCGCCAGCCTGCAAAAGGAAGGAGTAATTCGCCTCAGAACCGACCGGGCGAGCACGCAAACACCAACAGAAAACTAATACGCTCCTAATAATCGATGGATATATACCTGACGTATTGTACGCATGACGGGAGAGTATGCCATGTCAAAGGAACGCCTGCTGGTCATTGAAGATGATGCGGACATCCAGGAGCTTATCCGGGTAACGCTTCTTAGAAACGGTTTCCAGGTTACCTGCGTGGAAAACGGTACATCGGCCCTGGAGGCTGTTCGGACGGAAACCTATGATCTGGTGTTGCTCGATCTCATGCTTCCTGACATGGATGGTCTGGATATCTGCAAGTTCCTCAAGCGCGACCCCAAAACCGCAGTTCTGCCGGTCGTTATCGTGACGGCCAAACGGGAGGATGCGGATGTTGTGGTCGGCCTGGAATTGGGAGCCGACGATTACGTCGTCAAGCCGTTCAGCCCTCGCGTATTGTTGGCCCGGATTCAGGCAATTCTCCGCCGCCGCCGTCACGTCCCTGTTGGAGAGGAGACCGGTGCCATCCGGCACGGCGATCTGGTTATTCATCCCGGCCGTCGGGA
>JAAZOE010000390.1 GCA_012797915.1 Candidatus Zixiibacteriota bacterium
AGAAAATCATCAGCGCCGCCCCCGGCGAGCTGGACAAGGTGCTGCACCTGATGGAGACAATGCCGTTCGTCCACTTGCGCCGGCAGATGGGGCACAACGACACCTTCAATCCGAAGTGCAACCTGTACATGTCGCTGGCCGACTACAAGAATCACCGGCTGGCCTGGATGTGGGGCAACACCATGGGGCCGGTGACCAAGGCCCCCGGTCCGGAATTCACACTGATTCATATTCCGGAGGAGCATCAATTGCGGCAACAGGCGCTGGTGCTGGCCGACCATAACCTGACCATCGTCCTTGGCTCCGACTACATGGGCGAGGACAAGAAGGGGTTTTTGCGCAACGGCATGTACGCCGCCGACGGTCTGGGCATGTTGGGACTTCACGCCGGAACCAAGGTCGTGATCGTCCGCGACCCGCAGACCAACAAGTTGAAAAAGTACGGCGTCTTCCTGTTCGGTCTGTCGGCCACCGGCAAGAGCACCTGGTCCTGCCATCAGCTCGGCCTGGACTGGAGCAAGGGGGAGCGGACGCTGGTCTGCCAGGACGACATTTGCTTTTTACGGCAGGACGGTTCCGCGCTGGGATCGGAAGCCAACTTCTTCGTCAAGACCGACGTCGATCCCCGCCTGCAGGAGGCCATGTATCACTCCCTCGTACATCACTCCGCGATGTATGAAAACGTCATGGTCACCTCCGACGGCAATCCGGAATTTTTGGACGAGAATTTATGCGGCAACGGCCGGGCCGTGGTTATGAAGAAACAGCTCAAGATCAAACGCGGTCGCGGCCCGTTCGCCATGAAGGATATCTGGTATCCATCGTACGATCTTCCTCCGCTGGATGAACTCGACGGCCTGATTTTCGCCTTTATCACCCGCCGCAACACGATCATGTCGTTCTCCCAGCGGCTCACCCCGATTCAGGCGGTATTGGCCTATTTGTGGGGGGAATCGAGCCACAGCTACGCCTCTAATCCGGCCAAGGCGGGCGAATCGGTGCGGACGGTCGGGACCGATCCTTTTATCGTCGGCTCCCGGGGACACAAGGTCAATCACTTCTACAAGATCATCATGGACCTGACGTCCAACTTCCCCGGCAAGGTCATGTTTTACCAGTACAACACCGGCGGCATGGGGGAAATCATCGAGACCGGCGACGGCGGGGCCAAGAAGGTCGTGCGCAAGACCGAACGGGTGCCGATCGACACCATGGCCGGCATCCAGCGCGGCGATCTGCGCGGCACCAACCAGTACGAGAAGAGCTTCCTTGGCACGGAGCAGATCGTTTCCGCCCAGGGCGTCGATCTCAGCTCCTACCAGCCGGAGAAATATTACTCCCGCGACCAGATCGAGGCCTATCTGCGCGATCTGGTGGACGGCCGGCGGAAATTCACCGAGGGCGTCGCGGAAGAAGGCTTGATGCCGGAAATCGTCCGGGCCGCCGAGCAGTCCTTCGGCATCGCCAAGGAAAAGGAGACGAAAGTCTTCATGTCCGGCGGCAAGAAGGTCGTCCCGCCGCCTCCGGCTCCGGAGGAAAAGCCGAAGACGAAGTTAACCGACTGGAAGCCGAACGAGCGGTTGGTCCGCGACCGCGGCTGGCGGTACGGATGATGGCGGCGCTCCCGGCCGCCTGAACGGCCGCGCCGTTCGCGGGGCGGCCCTAAACGCATCGATCGGTGTGAATGGAAAACGAGTGTGACGGTATGCCCACGTATCAATACAGATGCCCTGAATGTAAACACGAATTCGAGGAGTTCCAGGGCATCAACGACGATCCGGTGCAGACCTGCCCGCGCTGCGGCAAGAAACCGCGCCGGGTCATCACCGGCGGGGCCGGTTTTCTGCTCAAGGGATCCGGATTTTATTCCACCGACTATCGGTCGGAATCATACAAGGCGGCAGCCCGTCGCGACAGCGACGGTTCATCGGCGATCACATCGCCGAAAACGGATACGGCGAAACCGGCTTCATCCGAGACCAAGCATTCATCATGATGACGGACGGCTGCAAGACGGAACTATCGGCGGCCCTTCCGGCCGGGAGGGTCTTCTTCGATTTCGGAGCCCATGCGGAATACACCAGGGACGCCACCGAGTTGGTGTTCACCCCTGACGCCCTCTGTTTCGCCGAATCGGAAAAGGATATTCTCGCTGCGCTGGCCATCTGCCGTCGGCACGGCTTGCCGATGATTTTCCGCGGCGCCGGGACGGGATATTCGGGCGGGGCGCTGGCGGTGGCCGGCGGGCTGGTCATTTCGCTTGAACGGATGCGGGATATTGCCGTCGATGTCGAACGGCGGACCGTCACCGCCGGGCCGGGGGCCATTACCGGCGATATTATGGCCGCCGCTGAACGGCACGGCCTGTTTTATCCCCCCGATCCGGCCAGCTACGCCGAATCGACAATCGGGGGTAACATCGCCGAAAATGCCGGCGGCTTGCGGTGCAAGAAATACGGCGTCACCAAAGACTATGTCCTGGCCATCCGGGGGATCACCGCCGGCGGCCGAATCGTAACGCTGGACCAGGACACCCCCTTCGGCTTGATGGATCTGATGATCGGTTCGGAAGGGACGTTGTTGGCCGTCACGTCCGTCACCCTGCGGCTGATTCCCCTGCCGGCTCCCGGCCGGACGATTCAGGCCGTGTTTTCGCGGGCGGTCGACGCCGCCGACGTGGTGGCCGAAGTCACCGCCGCCGGAATTATCCCGGCCATCATGGAGTTCATGGACCGGGATGCAATCGTCTGCTCCAACCAGTATGACCGGAAGCAGCGGATCGAAGAAGGGGCGGCGATGCTGTTGTTCGAAACCGACGGTCCGGAAGCGGCGGCCGACGCCGATCGGATAAAACATATCTGCCGGAAGCATGCGCCGCAGTCGTTGCGAGAGGCTGTTGATGCCGTCGAGCGGGAGGCTCTTTGGCAGACCCGGCGGAATCTGTCCAAGGCGGTCAAGGAAACGGCCAAGAGCAAGACCGCCGAGGACGTCTGCGTCCCCCCCTCCCGCCTGCCGGAGCTGGTGGCCTATGTGGAGGAACTGCGCAGCCGTCTGCGGGTGCGGGTCAACTGCTATGGCCATGCCGGCGACGGCAACCTGCATGTCAACTTTTTGGGGATGACCGGGACGGAGGCGGAGCGGGAGGATACGGTTCGCGGCGTGGAGATGCTGTTCGATAAAACGTTGGCCCTGGGCGGCACGCTGACCGGCGAACACGGCATCGGGATAACCAAGAAGGATTTTCTGGCGCGGGAGTTCGACCCGCCCACGATCGCATGCATGAAAGGGTTGAAAAAGGCAATGGACCCGGAAAACGTTTTCAATCCGGGCAAAATGTTCGTATAATCTCAAGAAGGGGACGGCGGGAGGATCGCCTTCCGGCCGGAAACGACCGACAACGGGGCTTCGACCTTCCCTTTGTACCTGTTACCGGGATTATTCGATAGACCATAATATCCGCCAGTCACTGGCGTACAACTGCTGAGTGGAGGTACTAATGTCGATGTTGAAGGACAAGATGGCCGGAATCATTCCGGGCATGCGCGACGAAATCAAGAACCTGGTCAAAGAGCACGGCGACAAGGAAATTTCCAAAGTCACCCTGAAGATGATTTACGGCGGCATGCGCGGCGTCAAGGGCTTGGTGTGCGACACCTCCGAGGTTCCGCCCGATAAAGGTCTGATCATTCGCGAAATCATGCTCAAGGACCTGACCGAGAAGATCCCCGAAGAAATCTTCTGGCTGCTCTGCACCGGCCAGCTGCCCACCAAGGCCGAAGTGGCCGACCTGCAGGCCGAACTGCATGCTCATGCCGGCGTGCCGGATTATGTCTGGAAAGTGCTGGAAGCGATGCCCAAGGATTCGCATCCGATGTGCATGCTGGACACCGGCATTCTGGTCATGGAAGGCGAGTCGGAGTTCCGCAAGCGGTACACGCAGGGGATGCGCAAGGAGGATTACTGGGAGCCGACTTTGGCCGACAGCATCCGTATCCTGGCCATCCTGCCGGAACTGGCCGGCGGCGTCTATCGCATGCGCTACGGCAAGGGCCCGCGCATCAAATCGGACACGAAGCTCGACTGGAGCGCCGACTATGTCCATATGCTCGGCCTGCCGGACAACGACGGCACCTTCGCCAAGCTGATGCGCCTCTACCTGACGCTGCATTCCGACCATGAGGGCGGCAACGTCTCCGCGCATACCTGCCATTGCGTCGGTTCCGCCCTGTCGGATCCGTACTACGCGGTCTCGGCGGGGTTGAACGGGCTGGCCGGCCCTCTGCACGGCTTGGCCAATCAGGAGTGTCTCGGCTGGGTGCTGGACGTCATGAAGAAATTCAACGGCGTCCCCTCCGAGAAAGACCTCGAAAAGTTCGCCTGGGATACGCTCAATGCCGGCAAGGTCGTCCCCGGCTACGGTCACGCCGTTCTGCGGATCACCGACCCGCGCTTCGACGCGTTCCTGGCCTTCGGCAAGAAGTACTGCGCCGACGACCCGGTGTTCCAGACGGTCGAGCGGGGGTTCAACGTCGTGCCGAACGTGTTGCGGCAGGTCCAGAAGATCGCCGACCCGTGGCCGAACGTCGACGCCGGTTCGGGCGGGCTGTTGTATCATTTCGGCCTGCGCGAGTTCGAATACTACACCGTGTTGTTCTCCGTGTCGCGGGCGATGGGGATGCTGTCCCAGTTGATCGTGTCCCGCGCGTGGGGCGAGCCGATCGAGCGGCCGAAATCGGTCCCGACCAAGTGGCTCAAGGCTCAGGTGACGAAGTAAGAAGAAGTTGCAGCAATAGACGCAGCACGGACCGTTGCGATTGCAGCATTAACCCTTCACGTCAGACGGCCGCCCGGATCTCCCGGGCGGCCGTTGTTGTTTTACTGCAAATTGGGTACCCCGGCCTTCAGGCTGGGATAACATAATCCAGGGCCGGGTTGAAGACCCCAAATCAGCGATTGCCACCGAATTGGACCCAGGGTGCCCCACAAAATACTGTAGCCTATGCCCGCGGTTCAAATTGTTACCTATCCGCCCGGTTCAAACCCATTTGAACCCACAGCAAGCTGTGGGGCACCCAGGCTGAATGAATAGGTAGTCCATTTTCGCCATAGACACGTTTATTTCTGCAATAATTTAGAGGCAAGGCAGGATGATAGTTATCTCAGCCCCTCTGGAAGCCACAATATTGGCGGCGGAGATTTCACCGCCGTAGTCCGTCACCGTCTTGTAGGCCAAAGCCAAACCCAATCCGGAACCATCGGGACGCGTGGTAAAATACGGCTGGAAGACTTTCGGCAAGACATCCGGCGCAAACCCCGGCCCGGTGTCGGCAACTTTGATCGTTACCTTCCCCGCCGGTTCAGGCGCAACGGTTATCGTAATCTTCCCGCTACTCCGCATCGCTTGAAGCGAATTCTTGATAAGATTGATGAATACTTGCTGTAACCGTTGGCCGTCGGCACGGACCTGTATCGATTCATGATGCGCATACTCTATTTTGACTCCCAGCGATTCGGCCTCGCCGGATAAGGCGGCAATCGCTTTGCCTATTGGATCGGACAGATCGACGATGATATCCTCGGTCGCCCGCGTGCGGGCCAGCTCCAAAAAACGGGTCAAGATCTGATTCAGCCGCGCCGATTCGTTGATGACGTTGCCGATCAACCGGTCGTAATCCTCGCGCTCCTCGGTTGGCGAGAATTCCATTTTCAATCTTTGGGCGGCGATGGCGATGGCATTGAGCGGATTGCGGATTTCATGGGCCACCCCGGCGGCCATGTCCCCCATCTCCGACATCCGTTCGCGCCGACGGCTCTCGAACTCCAGGCGTTTCTGATCGGTGATATCATGAATCAGAACCACCTGACCACCGCCGGCGTCATCCGGCAGGGCGGACACGCCGATCAACACCGTGCGCTCATCGCCGGACGGGGTCACCAACCGTTGCTCCAGATTGACCGAGGCTTCCCCATCGGTGGCGTCGAGCGGCCAATCCAGCGATAACTTTTCTTTCGCCGCGGTCATGTCCCTCCCGACCCAATCGGGGTCGAGGCCGGTCAACTGGGTCAGGGCGCGATTGACGGCGGTGATTTTTCCCTCGCCATCGTAGGCCAGCACGGCGCTGGAGAGGCGGTCGAAGATGGTTTCCCGTTCGGTGTGGACCCGTCGATAAATGCGGTTGAGCATGAAGTAATTCTGGTAGATCGAGACCACGCCCACCACCGCCAGGGTCAGCAGGAAGAGGATGACCCCGATGGTGACGATCTGGCGCGTGTACCCGGCGGAGATTTCATGGTACTCATCGAGGTCGATAGCGATGCGGTAGACCCCGGGAGGGTACGACACCGACTCGAACCGGCGGGCGATTTCGAGGACTTCTTCCCCTTCGAAGGCCCAGAGTCTCCAGCCGGTGGTGTCGGTTTGCATCAGGGAGTCGAGGAACGGATCGCTGGCGATCGACAACAGCGGCGGCAGTTGGCGGGAGGAAAAAATGATCCCTTCGCGGCTCTGCAGGACGATATAGACGATACCGGCCTGGCGGGAGATGTTCTGAATGAGGCCGCCGATGCCGATCGCCCGGTTGATCTGGTTGAAATAGGCGCCGTCGGCGGCCATGACCGCGAACCCCTCGCCGGGAGGAGCGAAGGCATAGATGAAAAACTGCACCGGCGCGGCGGTCGAATCCCGCTGGACCATGACCGAGCGGAGCCCGCCGCCGGTGACCTGCATGTCGCGGATTTCGGCTGCCACCGCTTGCGGGTACCGGGGGACATATCCCGCCACCCAGCGGTTGGAGCCGGTGATGGCCAGGTCGTTGTTGAGAAAATCGACCGAGCGCAACTGGTTGTCTTCGCAGAATGTCTGGTACAGGGCCGGATCGGTCTTGCCGTACAACCGCGCCTGCGCCGATTTGGCCAGGTCGGCGAATCGTTCCTCGGTCAGGCTTTCCAGAAGCAGTCCGGCCTGGATGGCGTTGGTGGAAGACAGGGTCAGGCTGGCGGCCAGCGCCTTGCCGTCATCGACCATGATCTTGAGCAGGGATTGCCGCGCCTGCCGGATCCCGAGATAGACCAGCGCAATGAAGACCAGTCCTAAAACGGCGACGACCACCAGCAGGTATCGAATCCGGATGGGGGCCAACCATGATTGCAGCCGACCGGAACGCATCGGCATAAGGTAGGTCCGCGTTTAGGCCACTGTCAAGCGGGAACTTGATCGGCGCCGATGACGGGTGACTCGCTGTCGGCGGTCAGATTTTTGACCGGCAGAGTGATTCGGAAGGTCGTGCCTCTCCCGGCTTCGGTCTCGAATTCGATCTGACCGTGATGGCGGTCGATAATCTGTTTGACCACCATCAGGCCGAACCCGCGCCCCCGGCGGCGGCCGGTGTACCGTCGGGCGAAAATCATTTCCTGCAGGTCGGCCGGGAGGCCGCCGGCGTTGTCGGCGATGCTGATGCGGGCGGCGCGTCCATCCTCGACCGGTTCGGTGGTGATCCGGATGGTTCGATCCGACGGTTTCTCGCGCAGGGCATCGGCGGCGTTGTTGAGCAGGTTGATAAGCATCTGCTGAATCTGACTGCTGTCGAAATGGACCAGCGGCAGATAGCGGGA
The DNA here is from genome assembly GCA_012797915.1 of Candidatus Zixiibacteriota bacterium. Taxonomy (GTDB): domain Bacteria; phylum Zixibacteria; class MSB-5A5; order GN15; family JAAZOE01; genus JAAZOE01. The sequence goes on from JAAZOE010000390.1 coordinate 7,612, forward strand.
CAAAGCCATATCGAAGGCAATCCCGTCGTATCGGTTCTGCGGCTTGAGGAAAGCCACCAGGTTTTCGATGTTTTGGTTGAGGTCGCCCAGCTCGAAAACCGCCTCCTCATTGCCGTACCCGACCAGCCCCTCCGAAAACCGCTGGATCCGCCCGACGGAGTTTTTCAGCACTTCCAGCTTCTTTTCCACCTTGTCCATCTGCCCCTTGGCCATGAGCAGCGGAATCAACTCGACGTTGCCGAGGATGACGGCCAGATAATTGTTGATCTCGTGGGCCACCTCGCCGGCCATGATTCCGCGGGTCACCATCCGGTCCAGCGAAATCATCATCTCCTGGAACCCCTTCGATTCGGTGATATCGCGCATGATGAACAGGTACGCCCGGACCGTATCGGAATCCTCGCGGATCGGCACCCGGG
>JAAZOE010000035.1 GCA_012797915.1 Candidatus Zixiibacteriota bacterium
CCCGTCGCCTCCAAGGTGTTCATGGAGGACGCCTATACGGTGGTGACGTTCGATTCCACCGGGCCGTTGTCGGCGACATCGGCCGACTCGCTGTTGACGGCGATTGCCAAATCATACGGCAAGGATGTCTTCACGGCGCCGATCGTCAGCCGCATGAGCACCCTGACGCCCGGTCAGCCGGTGGTCGACAGGGCCGCCAAGGCGGTCACGGTGTTGTCGGAGATGGCCTTTCGGCCGGATGCCGCGCGGAAACTGTGGCTGTACATGCGTCTGAACGACAACGGGCTCATTTCGCTCTATTTCTACAGCCCCGATTCCACGTTCGCCCGCAACAAGCCGATTTTCGACAAGATCGTGCAATCGTTGTCGTTCGACAATCTGCGGGAGGCGGCCGGAAACGAACCAGTGACGTTTACCGAAGTCGGCGGGGAAAAGGTGGAAGCGCCGAAGACGCAGTATTCCGATTCGTTGGGTGCGCCGGCGGCGGAAACCTCGTCCGGCGGCGGGTCGATGAAGACCATCCTCTACGCGGTCATCATCATCGTCGTCCTGGCGCTGGCGGCGGTGTTTATCCTCGGGCCGCGGCTGAAGAAGCGCCCGCCGGCAGCGCCGGGGAACTAGCCGGACAGGGTTCATTTCGTATGGCGTATGCATATACCCCGGGGCTGAAAGTCAGCGAACGGTTATTGGTTGCCAAGCGGCGGATTCTGCCGCTCAAGGGAGAGGTGGCGGTCGCCGTCGGCGACCGGGTTACTCCGGATACGGTGGTGGCCCGCACCTTTCTGCCGGGGGATGTCGAGCCGGTCAACGTTTCCAATCAGCTGGGCGTGCCGCCCGAGGATATCGAAGGGTGTCTGCTCAAAAAGGTCGGCGATCCGGTCGCCAAAGACGAAGTGATCGGCCGCACCAAGCCGCTGTTCGGGCTGAAATTTTTCGCCAGCGAAAGCCGGGCCACGCTCGACGGCACGGTGGAGGCGATTTCCACGGTGACCGGCCAGGTCCTGCTGCGCGGCCGGCCGATCCCGGTGGAGGTGAAGGCGTATCTCGACGGCGAAGTGGTCGAAGTGATTCCGGATGAGGGAGTGGTCGTCTCGACCTGGGGCGCCTTCGTGCAGGGGATTTTCGGCATCGGCGGCGAGACCCACGGCGTGATAAAGATTGCGGTTCCCGACAACACGACCATGCTGGATGAGCATCTCATTGCCGACGATTGCCGGGGTTGCATCATCGTCGGCGGTTCGCGGGTGACGGCCTCCGCGATCCGCAAGGCGGTCGCGGTCGGCGCGGCCGGAGTCGTCACCGGCGGATTCGACGACAAGGATCTGCGGGACTTTCTGGGGTATGACCTCGGGGTGGCCATCACCGGCTCGGAGGAAATCGGGGTGACGTTGGTGGTGACCGAGGGATTCGGCGATATCAGCATGGCGGAGGCGACCTTCGCCCTGCTCCGATCCCGCGAGGGCCGGCTGGCCTGCATTAACGGCGCCACGCAGATTCGCGCCGGGGTCATCCGGCCGGAGGTGGTTATCCCCATGGCCGGAGATAGCAAGGCCAAAGATACGGCGGCGCAGTATGAGCAGAAAGGACTCGAGGTCGGCTCCCCCGTGCGGGTGATCCGTCACCCCTATTTCGGCAAGCTCGGCGCCGTCTCGGCGCTGCCGTCGCCGCTGCAGGTGTTGGAGTCGGAATCGAAGGCGCGGGTGCTGGAAGTGACGTTCGCCGACGGCAAGAAAGCGATCGTGCCGCGGGCCAACGTGGAGCTGATCGAATCATAATTGTCGTGCAGGACTGAATATGGGGAACGCCCCCGGCAGATGTGGAGAGGTTGTCCCATAAGATGCGGCGATGTGCCCTTGGAGATTGCCTTCCCGGAAATCGCACATATCATCACACTGTAAGCCATTGAAAGACTGCAGGTTCATCGCCTCCGCCGCAGAAGCGCCGCCGGCTAAGGACCCTGCAGAACGGCCAAAACCGGCTTGTGGGACGGCCTCTGGACATCCGCCGGGCACAGGAGCGCAATAACGCCACAATGATAGCCAACGGCCGCGTCGGGTGCATCCGGCGCGGCCGATGTTTTTTTGTCTCCTCTCGGACAGGTTTTACTTCAGCAAGATCATCTTTCTGGTCAGCGTAACCGTGTCGGCTTTCAGGCGGTAGAAGTAGATGCCGCTGGAGACCGGCCGTCCGGACCCGTCGCGTCCATCCCAGATAACCTTGTTGATTCCCGGCTGCGCCGGGCCGTCGAATATCCGCTTCACCCGCTGGCCTAGGATGTTTATCACATCGACCGTCGTCGCCGCCGGGCGCGGTTGCGGATTATAAAACTCAATCGTCGTTGCTGGATTGAACGGGTTGGGATGATTCTGCATCAGGGCGAAGGTTGCCGGCAGCGTCGTTTCGGAACCGTCATCATCCGCGGCCACCGGAATCCCCAGGTCGAAGACCGCCTGCTGGAGCGCGGCCACGGCGGCATCGTGATTCATGAAGGTCAGCGGGAATTCGAAGAAGACATATTCATACGGCCCGCCCAGCGACCGCCAGCCGATGACCTGCCCTTCGGTGAATGTCGAATCGACACGG
>JAAZOE010000391.1 GCA_012797915.1 Candidatus Zixiibacteriota bacterium
GCAGGAATATAACGATGCCGCCGGCAAGGGGATAAAAACCTATCGCGTCGCTGTAGCTCTCGATGGGGTGGTTGTGTTCCTGAACGAAAGTAACCCGGTCACGGAACTGACGCTGGATCAACTGCGGGGCATCTATACCGGATCGATCACCAACTGGAAAGAGGTGGGTGGTCCCTCGCATAGTATCGTCCTGTACGGGCGGGAAAACAGCTCCGGCACCTACGCTTACTTCAAGGAGAAAGCGTTGCAGAACGACGACTACGCCGAAGCGACTCAGACTCTGCCGGGCACGGCCGCCGTGGTCAATGCGGTTTCCAAGGACAAATACGGGATCGGGTATGGCGGCATCGCTTACGAAAAGGGCGTCAAACCTGTGGCGGTGAAGAAGAACGCCGACATCCCGGGCGTTGTCCCGACCATGCAATCGATCACCAAGGGGGAATACCCGATCTCCCGCGAACTGTACTGGTTTCTAAACGGTGCGCCAACGGGTGAAATGAAGGCATTCATGAACTGGGTGCTGTCTCCCGAAGGGCAGAAAATTGCCGAGCAAACCGACTACGTTCCGTTACCCACGGATGTCGCCGAAAAGAACCAAGTCAAGTAACCGTATCTGCCGAAATGGAACGCGGACGGATCGGGGAAACCGAATGTTCACTGCTGTTGGTATCGCTCATCCTTTTGTCGTGACCCGACAGCATTTCGAGACGAAGCAGTCTTTGGTCGGTACGAGACCGAGGACTGCTTCGCGTTATTGGCCCTGTCGGCCGCGACAGGTCCGACGCTGAGATCACGATGAGACCGTTTGCATTCAAACCCAAGTCGCGGATCAAGGAGTTTGTGGGGGAAAAGCTGATCACACTCAGCGCCTTTACCGCCCTGATCGTGATCGCGCTGATCTTCATCTTCATCTTCAAGGAGGCGACACCGATTTTCACCAGTCCGGAGGTGCAAAAAGAGGCCAGCCTGTCCAAGATGACGTTCAAGCAGCAATTCAATCCAAAACAGGAGCCGCGGTTTTCCTGGCAACCGACTTCTGATCTGCCCAAATACTCACTGTATCCCCTATTCTTGGGAACCTTGAAGGCGGCCCTCATCGCCATGCTGTTTGCCATGCCGTTGGGATTAGGAGCCGCGATTTATTCCTCGGAGTTTGCCCCGCGACGGGCTCGGGAATTCATCAAACCGATCATCGAACTGCTGGCGGGGATTCCCTCGGTTGTACTGGGATTCTTCGCTTTGATCGTGCTGGCCACGATCCTGCAGAAGATGTTCGATCTGCCGTACCGGCTCAATGCCCTGAATGCGGGTATCGCCCTGGGCATCGGTGTCATACCGATCATCTTCACGCTGGCCGAGGATGCCATGACTGCCGTGCCGCGGTCGCTGCGCGAGGCCGCCATGGCCCTGGGGGCTAATCAATGGCAGGTGTCGTTCACCGTCGTGCTGCCAGCCGCCCTGCCCGGGATCGCCGCGGGGATGGTTCTCGGTTTTGGCCGCGCCGTCGGAGAAACTATGATCGTCCTGATGGCCTCCGGCAACGCGGCCATTGTCTCACCCGGTTTTATTGATTCCATCCGCACCATGTCGGCAACTATCGCCGCGGAACTGGCCGAAGTCGTCTTTCATAGTCCCCATTACAACGTCCTGTTTTTCATCGGAACGTTGCTCTTTGCCTTCACTTTTTGTCTTAACCTCGGAGGCGATCTGGTGCTGGCCCGCCTGAAGGAAAAACTCCAGGGGAAACACTAATGGCCGTCGCTCAACACTCGATTTCCGCCGATACTCCGGCGGTCGGCGGGACGACCCGGGCGCGGCCGAAATCACCGGGCCGCATCCCGAAAGGTCTGACGTTTCTGGCCACCGCCATCATCGTCATGATCCTAGCGGCCATTTTGACCGCCATTGTCCATGGCGGGGTGGAAACCGTCAGTTGGGAGTTTATAAGTCAACCCCCGGAGCAGGGCATGGAAGCCGGCGGGATTTTCCCGGCCATCTTCGGCACGGTGGCGCTGGTAATTCTGATGGTCATCTGCGGCGTACCAATCGGGGTACTGACGGCCATCTATCTCCAGGAATATACCAGTCCGGACTCGAAAACGACGCGGCTGATTCGTTTGGCCATCACCAATCTGGCTGGCGTTCCCTCGATCGTCTTCGGCTTGTTCGGCTTGGGATTCTTCGTCGGCTTCGTCGGTTCCGGCATGGACACGATTCTCGGCTATTCCGGTCGGCCGGTCTGGGGCCAGCCGGCTATTATCTGGGCGGCGTTGACGTTGGCCGTACTGACGCTTCCGGTCGTAATCATTTCAACCGAAGAGGCGCTCCGGGCTATCCCTCGTGAATTGAAGGATGCCAGTTACGCCCTGGGGGTCACCAAACTCCAAACCATCCGGCGGGTCATCCTTCCGGAAGCCATGCCGGGCATTTTCACCGGCGCCATCCTGGCGGTCAGCCGCGGCGCTGGCGAAGTAGCTCCGATCATGTTCACCGGTGCCGCGTATTATCTGCCCTATCTGCCGCACAAGCTCAATGATCAGTTCATGGAACTGGGATACCACGTGTACGTCATGGCGACGCAATCGCCCAATATCGAGCGAACCGAACCGATTTTATTCGGCACCGTGCTGGTGTTACTAGTATTGACCTTCCTTCTGAATCTGGTGGCTATCGTTATCCGATCCCGTATGAGGATTAGGCGTGTCAGTGGATAATCAGGTTATTGCGATGCGGGCGTTGGACGTTCCCGCGGCCGCCGACGGGAACACCAACAACGACCGTGTGCCAAAAATGGTCGTGCGGCGGCTCAATTTCTTCTACGGCGCCGCCCAGGCGGTGTACGACGTGTCCATGGATATTGCCGAGAACCGGGTCACCGCGCTCATTGGACCGTCGGGGTGCGGCAAATCCACCTTTTTGCGGACGCTCAACCGAATGAACGAAACCATCCCCGGCACCAGACGGGAGGGGATTGTCCTACTTGACGGCGTCGATATCTATCGTCAGATCAGGGATGTTTCCACCGTGCGGACACGGGTGGGTATGGTTTTTCAAAAATCGAATCCGTTTCCCAAGTCCGTCTACGATAACGTGGCGTATGGTCTTCGGGTCAACGGAGTCGGCGACCCGTCTATAGTCAAACCGGCGGTTGAAGACGCCTTGAAGCGGGCTTTTCTCTGGGATGAGGTGAAAGACAAACTGAACACGAACGCCTACATGCTCAGCGGCGGCCAGCAGCAGCGGCTGTGCATCGCCCGGGCTTTGGCGGTCTGGCCGGAGGTGCTTCTAATGGACGAACCGGCTTCGGCGCTCGACCCTTTGTCTACTTCCAAGATCGAAGACCTGATCGCCGAATTGAAGAAGAATTACACGATCGTCATCGTGACGCACAACATGCAGCAAGCGGCACGGGTATCTGATTATACAGCCTTCTTTTATGAAGGCCGGATGGTTGAATTCGGGCGCACGAAGGATATCTTCACGAAACCAGCCCACAAGCAGACCGAGGATTACATCACTGGAAGATTCGGGTAGAGGAGGCCCCGTCATGACCATGCTCATGCATAAGGGAATCGACGGATTGAAAAACAAGGTGCTCGTTTTGGGTGAGGCGGTTCAAGACAATATCGCCTTGGCGGTGCAATCCGTCGCCGAACGAAATCCGACCTTGGCCGACCGCGTCATCCATTCCGACTTGTTTATCGATCAGGCCGAAGTCGAAATTGAGGAGGATTGTCTGAAAATCCTCGCGTTGTATCAGCCTGTAGCCATCGATTTACGGTACATCGTCGCCGTGCTCAAAATCAATAATGACCTGGAACGAATCGGCGACCTGGCTGTCAATATCGCCGAACGGGCCGTGTTTCTCCAACCTCAACCGCCCATTGAAACTCCCTACGATCTGCAAGGTTTGGCAGACAAAGTGTTATGGATGGTGCGAAACGGTCTGGCGGCCCAAATGAATCTCGACGCGGACCTTGCCCGTCAGGTCTGTCGGGCTGACGACGAGGTAGACACCATTAATCGAGTCATGTATGATCGGGTAAGCGAGGCGATCCACCATCATTCCGGTCTGGCACATGCCCTCATCCCGTACCTTACCATCTCCCGCGATTTGGAACGAATCGCCGACCACGCCACGAATATCGCCGAAGACGCCATTTATTTAATCGAAGGCGACATTGCCCGTCACCGGACCGAGGATATTAATCTGGCCTCCGGCAAGCGATAGTCCTGTATCCGATTGCATCAATCCTCCAAACGCACACACAGGCAAAACTATTCCGTCCGTCATGGGACAAGTTTGTACCAGATATACATCTATTTCCCGTAAGCGGGTGATGATAAGAACGGGGACGGGAACCGCCCGTTGAAGCGGTCCCCGTCTGTATGGGAAAGAAAGGACAAAAGAGAAGTCGTTAGAGAGTCGGGCCGCAAATCGGGGCCGGCCCGCCGCGGAAGACGTAGCTGATGATGTAGACGGCATCACCGACATTGATCTTCCCGTCGCCATTGGCGTCCCCTTCGGCCAGGCAGATCGGAACCGGACCGCCACGGAATACGTAGGTGATGATATACACGGCATCGCCGACGTTAACCTTTCCATCGTTGTTGGCGTCGCCGGGCATATCGCAACAGGAACTGGGGCCCAGGATATTGGCCGTGGAGGCGAAGGTCCAACCCCAGATCCAGGATTGACTGATATCGACTCCGGGCTCGAACGCGCCGGCATAGGTCACCGGTGTATAATAGGCTGAGGTGGCATAGCCCGGAACCGTGGCCGCTGCGCCGATCAACGGGCTTCCCGACGCGGGCACCGGGTTGATCATGGCGTGCCGCACCGGCGGGTTGATCACTTCGTAGCTGGTCAACAGGGGATCGATGCCGGCGTGGTTCTTGCCGGTCAGTGTAGTGTCGCCGCCGGGGAAGAGATCATTTTGCACCCGCTGGGTGGCCAGGGTCGCGCCGCTGGTCGAGGTAAAGTGGCTCAGCGAGCTTCCGCCGCCGCCAGCATTGTACGAATGATACCAGAAATTGCCGACGAAATCCAACAGCGGGAAACCGGCCGCGATGCTCGCCGCGCCCGAGGGCAGGTTGTTGGTCGAGCTGGGGGGCGTGTCAATGTTGACATCGCCGCCCGGGCAGTCGATCAGAAGCACCTTCTTGGGCTGTTCCATGAAGACGTTATTGTACCAGTAGGCGCGGTAATTTTCCCGGAAAAGCATGTTGTTGCCGTCGGTGCCGGAGAAGTTCGGGCCCTGGCCGATGCAGGTCCAGTTGGCCGCCAAGGCATAACCCGGATAGGCGCAGCCCCAGCCGGCGGGCGTCGCCGGAGTGGCCACCCCAACGCTGGTGGTATCGGTCCACACAGCTTGCTGCCGACCATCATGTTCGGTAATCCGGTCACCCCAACGCGGGTCTTTCAATTCGAATAGAAACTGACGGGTACCGCTGTAGCATTCGTCGCCGTCGAAGGCATCGTCGTCACCGTAGATCGCCGCCAGATAACTGCAGTTGACCGAACCGCCGAACCACTCGAAATCGTCGTCCAAACAAAGATAGGTCTCGATATGATCGATGACCGTACCGCTGCCGACCGCGGCCAGGGTCAGACCGTTGATCTCGTTGTTGGCCCCGATAATGGAGCCGGGGTAGCGGATGGAGACATACTGCATGATGCCGGAGTTGTCGCCGCAATCGGGGTTTTCGCCGCCGCCGTACAGCGTCAGCTCACCGTAATCGGGAATGCCTTCGATCTCGGAAACGCCGCCGGAGACGCAGGCATACGATCGACCTTCCAGGATGACGCCGCCCCAGAGGCCGCGGCTGGTGGCGATATCGGGCACATCGCCGGTGTCGCAGACATTATCATCAATCGAAGTGAAGATAATCGGCAGCGTCGGCGTACCTTGAGCGATGATCTTGCCGCCGCGGGCGATGATCAGGGCTGTGGAATTAGTTCCCTGGCCAGGGTCGCTTTTGATGATCGTCCCCGGCTGAATGACCAGCACACCGCCGTCGGGAACGAAGATAAACCCCTGCATGTGATACACATTTCCGGCCAGCCAGGTCGTGGTATCGGCAGGGAGGATGGTGCTGCTGGGGGCCGGGGTGCCGATATCGATAACCGGCCACCCGTCCTCGCACATCTGCCCGAAGGCTGCCATCGGCAGACCGATAAGCAGAAGGAAAAGCAGTAGACTATGACGTAACATGGATTGACCTCCGCAAAGTTTGATATTCAGGGTTGGTCTTGTTCACCGTTCTTGTTCGTGTCCTCTGAAATCGTGGGGGAACACATTGAATTTGGGCACCTCCTGGTTGATGGTGATGAGGGGATGGCACACCTGGGTAGTCTGCCGTTTGCGTCAGGTCTCTCCTTTGGCTCAATAGACCGACGGGTAGGCGTAACACGCGCTCAGATTCTCTCCGTCTTTCGGCGGAGATATTTTTATCGTTCGTTGTCGTCATCATGTTCATTCGTCGTCTCCGCGTCCGTCTCCCGCCGATCGGTGCTGCTCACAAGATGGCGTAACTCAGGCTGATGGATACCGTCCGGCCGAGGTCATAGCTCTTGTAAGGATTTTCCTTGCCGGTGCCGGTATAGTAGTACACCGCTTCGAACCGGGAATTCAGCAGGTTCTTGACGGACGCCTTCACGGTGATGCCCCGCCAGAGCGTCTGGGAAGCGATCATGTCGACCGTATGACGGGGCTTTTCGTAGATGTCGGGGGCCCCCCCCTGGGAATTGACGTAGAATCGCCGGCCGGAGACGTTATACAGCAGGTCGGCCGAGGTTCCCGTGCGGGGGTTCGTATAGGCCAGGGTGACATTGATCAGGTAAGGCGACTGATTGGCCATCGGCCGGGTATCGGACGCTTCCGGATCAACGCCCTTCATCTGGCTGTATTCCTTTTCCGGGATTCGCAGCTGGGAACGGCTTAGAGACAGGTTGGCGCCGAGAGCGAAATCGCGCAACCATCCGGCCGCGAAATCGAGACGGCGCCGGATCTCGAACTCCATTCCATAGTTTTTGGCCTGGGGAGCATTGACCGGCCGGATGTCGTAGTTGGAAGAGAAGAACGACAGCTCGATGGGGTCGACGAACCGCTTGTAGAAGGCGCTGACGGCGACGATTTCGCCGGGGTTGACGAACCATTCCCAGCGCAGATCATAATTGTCGATGGTGGTGTAGGTCATGCTGTCGTTACCCACGAACAGCCGGGCGCCGGCGAACTCTTCCGTGCCGAAGGGGGCGATTTCCCGCAAGGTCGGACGGGCCAGGGTCCGACCATAGGCCCCCCGCAGGTTCATGGTCGGCGTCAGGGCATAGACGAGATTGACCGAGGGCAGCCAGTCGTCCCCCTCGATGCGTCCGCCGGGGCGGGAAGGATCGAACGTTTTCGTTTGCATCCGGGTGGCCTCGCGGCGAACCCCGGCCGTCAGGGTCAGGTGGGAAAGAACCGGGGTCTCCGCCATAAGATAGGCGGCGCCGATCTCCTGAACGCCGTCGTACTGGTCGCGCAGCTGCGTGCCGTTGACGTAGTAAACCGGAAACACATAGGTGCTCCGCCCGTACTTGACATAATATCCGGCGGTATCGGCGAAGGCGTCGGGATCGCCGTGCACGGCCGTGAGGACCGCCGGGTCGCCGGTCAGATTGAACTGGGTCTGGCGGTTGGTGCGATCCTTCTTCAGATAGCTGCCGCCGGTTTTCAGTTTCATCGACGACGTCGCTTGGAACGTCAGGTTGAGGGCGTACTCCTGGTTCGTTTCCTTCAGATCGCGCCAGTACCGCGACGGCCAGCGATACCCGCTGCCGGTGCTCCAGACGGTGTCGACATCCGGATAGTTGGAATCATCGATCCGCACGCTGCTGAGAAACTGCCGCAGGTCCGGCTGTTGTTGCCGGGCGTGGGAGTTGCCGACCAGCCATTCGATCCGCAGCGGCGCCCCGATCGATACCTGATGGCCGCCTTTGACCTGGAGGGTGCCGATGTTTCGCTCGGTGTAGCTCAGGACGCGCGATTCGCGCCATTCTCCTTCGGTTCCGTTTTCGTAGTTGCGGCCTTTCAGGAACCGGGCTTCCGATTCGCCGCTCCGATTATAGACGTAACTGGCTCCAACGGTGTGACGAGTCCCCAGGCTGTACGACAGACCGGCCAGACTGCCCCAGAGGACTTCGTCGACGCTCCGCGCGTCGGTGTATTGATCGATGATTTCGAGGTCGGTAACGCTCCGCGCCACGGAGAACTGATAGTTACCGTTGTCGTAGAACCGGGAACTGCGGTTGTACGCCAGGCTGCCGACCATGCCCAACGAGCGGCCAAAGAGGGTGACGTTGTCGCCGTATTGAAAACCATAATTCTGGTTCAACGGTATCGACGTCCGGCCGGGCGACCACTTGGTGTTGAACGATTGGCTGGCCTGCTTCAGAAATACCGCCTCGGCCGAATCCTTGATGATGGTATTCCCCTGCGGCATCCGGTCGAGATTGGCCGGATCATTGAAAAACGAGGGCATGGCCCGGCCGCCGTCGTCCTTTCCCAGCCAGTCGGTCGTTCCGGATGTCCCGTTCAGGGCATCCTTGAAAGTGGCCATGGAGTTATAGGACGTGCCCATGGTGAATTTGGCGGTGCGGCGTTCCGGGAAGTCTTTGGTGACCAGGTTGACGCTGCCGCCGGAAAAATTGCCCGGCATATCCGCCGTGAAGCTTTTGGTAACGACGATATTGTCCAGCAGGTCCGACGGGATCAGATCGAGCGGCACGGCCTGTTTATCGGGGTCGGGAGTGGGGACCATGGTGCCGTTGAGCTGGGTATTGGTATACCGGTCGCCCAGGCCGCGGATGAACACATATTTGCCGTCGGTGGAAGCCCCGGTGACCCGGCTGATCGCCTGGGCGGCGGTTCCGCTTCCGGAGCGGGAAATCGCCTGGGCGCTGATGGCATCCTTGACCGCCGTGGCCGCCTGTCGATCGCGCAACAACGCCGCGTCGGTGCTTTGGTTGGCCTTGGCGCGGACGACCACCGTCTTCTGGGACTCGATGGGCTTTTCCGTCAACGTGATGGTCAGGTCGGCTCCCCCTTTTTGCACCTCGACCCCCTCGACCTTCGTCGGCGAATAACCAACGCTGGTCACCACCACGGTGTACACGCCGAAAGTCACGTTTTTCATGATGAACTTACCGGAGAGATTTGTCTTGGCTCCGGTGGCGGTGTTCTCCAGCATCACCGTGGCTCCGACCATCGGTTCGCCGGATTTGGCGTCGACCACCGTGCCGGTGACCTGGGCGTTCTGAGCATAGGCCGCAGGGGCCGACAAACCCAGTATCAAACCGGCCGCCAAGCCCAGGCCCGCAAACAACCTTCGCCACGAGAACTTTCGCAACATCCTTGTTTTTGCCCGTGTGTGCATACGTTCGTTCCTTCTCTTTGCCCTTTTTTCAACGGTTCGCCGCCGTTATGCCGGTGACGGCTTATCCTTTCCTGTAATCGCTCGCCAAGGAATCGATCGGGCGTTAATTCCAGATGAGTAAAGAATAATTTATCGGTAATGATTCTGTTCGGTTCGGCGAAGGGTGGTGGTTACGGAATTGATAAGGAATTGATAAAAGGATGACTTGCCACAATGAAGCGACATTAGCATACAGTTAATGGAGCAGGCGGCTGCCGGACTCGACCAGATAGAAGCGGTCAAGCCCGCAGACGGTTTCCGAATCTCAGGGAAAGCATTCTATATCGACCACTCATTATCCGATCCGCGACGATCACGAATCGATCCGGTCGCAAACCCTGCAAACTATAGGGATGCCACAGATTCTTTTCCCCTCTGTGTGCATAGGCCTGTTGCTTTCTCTTCTTGGGCATCTTCTGGTTCCCCTTAATTATAAGGACCTCCGGTGCGTTCCATGCCGACAATCGCCGTCAAGGAAACCCGGACGGGTTAAAAGGAAGTGAGCATTCGATGATTATTCTGTGTAGAATTGTTCCAGACTCAATTAATAAAGAAAAACCGACGCGCTCCCTGACCAGTGGAACTGACGTCCTTCCACAAACTTATTGCAGGTACAAGCGGACGAAATTATTCAGGCGAGTTTGCAATTGAATCGTCAACAGCCGGAATTGGGTCCGATCACCCCGTTCCCGCGCCCCGGCAATCCGTTGCAACAACACCCGGAAGTAGGCACATTCCTCCTGGATCATGGCCGATTTCTCGTTCAATTCCTGGGGGATTCGGCTTTGTTCAAGGACCACAACTTGGGCCTGCAACGAGTCGATTGCAGGGGCCAGGCAACTGTCGTCGTCCGCATCCCCTCTTTCGGAAACGAATCTATCGACCATACGTCGAAAATGATTGAATGCGGGAAACGGAATCGGTTGCATGGCCATGATGGTCGAATCCAATTCCGCTTTGATCCGAAGAAACAACGCGGCGACCTGAACGGTATCTCTTTTCCCGGATTCCGTTCGGTATAGAGCGATGGCTTTTTCCAGAGCCTCCCGATGCTTCCGGTACCATGCAAACTTGGGCCCATTGTGAGATGTATATTTCATTTCGGCTATTTGGGGGAGGACACCGGCGAAATCGACTCCGGCCTGAAAAAGAACATCCCAATCCCGGGCCGGCCAGGCGTTTTGCCACAATGGGTTAAACAGATTTATCAGCGTGTCCAGTTCCGTTTGTACGCGAAGGGAATCGGGGCTGGGGATGAATTCTTCGCCGGCCACGGCCCCAAAGTCGATGACCAACAGCAATGTTATGTAAACAACCATTCGCCGCATAAGTACTCCGCTCACTTTTCCAGGTTCTCCCAGTGTGGCACTGGTACTCACGGGGATATCACCCTACCAGTCGCCTAATAAAGGAGGCACCGTTAATCTATGATTATGATTTCGCAAGCATTTCATTTTGATCCAAATATTCCGGCTACAATGCCACGAATGTGATTCAGACGTCCCTTTATACGATTAAGCATGACCTTGGCCGGATATATAATCCGCTTGACGGGAGGGTTGGTAAGTGCCATAATATGAATGTTTCACGGCATTATCGGTATCAAGCAGGCGCGGAAATAGTGACCTTCTGACCTTCCCCCAGTCTGTGGTCCAGTCATAACCTCACAATTTCCAGGTTTTCTGTCAATCGATTTTCATAGTCTTTGATAAATTCGGCCGGGGTTCGCTGACCCAATGAGCGATGCGGCCGGTGTTCGTTGTAGTTAATCCGCCAGGCTTCGATCTTGGACCGGGCGTCAGCTAGGTCATAGAAAAGTTCCTCGTTGAGACATTCCTCTCTCAGCTTGCCGTTGAAGGACTCGATGAAGGCATTCTGCTGTGGTTTACCCGGCTGGATGAACGACAGCCTGATGCCGTGCCGGGGTGCCCACTGATCGAACGCCAGGCTGGTGAACTCCGGGCCATTGTCGCAGACAATTATCTTCGGCAGGGGACGAGTCTCAGACAGGGAATCGAAGAACTCGCCCACCGTCTGGCCGCTGATCGAACGGGCCACCAAAATGCCGGGTGACTCTTTGGTAAAATCATCCACCACCGTCAAACACCTCAGCCGCTGCCCGGTCACCAATTGATCCGACACAAAATCCATGCTCCAACGCTGATTCGGGCTGGCCGGGACAGCGGCCGGCACCCGCACGGCACTGGCCCGTTTCGACCGTCTCCGCAGCCTCAGGGAAAGCCCCAACTCCCGATACAGCCGTTCGGTCCGCTTGTGATTCACCACGTACCCCTGACGACGCACCAAGACGTGCAGCCGTTCCTGACCCCAACGGGTGCGCGCCGCGGCCACGGCCTTGAGCATCTCCCGAAGATCAGCATTCCCGTCCGGCTTGGCCTCATACCGGCAACTGGAACGATGCAAAGCAACCACCCCACAGGCGTGTCGCTGGCTCATCTCGTACTGACTGGTCATATAGCCCACTACTTCTCGCTTCGCAGCGGGCTTCACCATTTTTTTGACAACACGTCCTTCAGGGCGGCATTGTCCAAGCTCAGATTGGCGACCAGCTGTTTGAGCCGACGATTCTCCTCCTCCAACGCTTTCAGCCGCTTGGCCTCACTCACCGTCATCCCCTCATACTTCTTCCGCCAGGTGTAGAACGTCCACTGGCTGATTCCGTACTTCCGGCAAATATCCTTCACCGGCAACCCGGCATCCGCTTCCTTAAGAATACCGACAATCTGCGTCTCACTGAATCGTGACCGTTTCATAGAGTCCTCCTGGCTTAAATATGCCAAAAAACTCTACTTCTCAACAGTCTACTGTTTGGGGGAGTTTACGCTCAACTCTACAACCGCCCATGGCCGATTCTTTATCAATATACTTATGAGTTTTGCTGAATTCGAGCTCGAGACTATCAGGGAGCGAACTCGAGCGAAGATGCTCTCCCAGGCTGAAGAAGGTTTATGGCACGGGGGCCGATCACCATTTGGATATGACCGACACAAGCAGAAGAGGGCATTGCTTGTTCCGCACAAGGTCGAGGCCGCAGTTGTCAAAAAGATAGAGGTGGTTGCGGAAATTTGGACAATTGATTAAGGTGGAGAAGAGAGCTATCCAGGAGGAATATGGACATGAAGAAGCGACGGGTCTTTTCTGCCGAGTTCAAGGCCCGGGTGGCGCTTGAGGCGGTCACCGGGGCCCA
>JAAZOE010000008.1 GCA_012797915.1 Candidatus Zixiibacteriota bacterium
ACGACGGCGACCCGACAACCGAAGATACCTGGGATATTCAATCACCTCGGTCGGTTATGGGTCTCCGTTTTCTCGGAGCGATCCCCAAAAACAAGGTCTTCAACTACAATTGGTGGGGGGATTACAATTATGTCAATGAATGGCAGGAGATCGTCGACGACCCCGAAAAATCCTGGGGTCCGCGAGGAGCGGGAACGGAAGACGATCCCTTCCGCAATTTCGTCTATGGCATGGGCTTTCCCTGGGGCGACCACGACAAATACTATCTGCTGTCCCATCCCGAGTTCGATTATGACCAGTTGTTCTGCGCCTTCGACCATTCAAACGCTGGATTCCTTCCGCCGCCGCCCTATGCGCTGGAAAAATTCGCCAAAGGCACCGAGGATGGCTACGTTCTCTCCTTCGGGCCGTATGACCTGGCGCCGGGGGATTCGGTCACCTTCGCCATGGCCGTTGTCGCCGGGGAAAACTTCCATGTCAATCCCACCGATTACGAGGACGTCTTCGGGGCATACAACCCGACCGCCTATATGGCCGCGCTCAATTTCGATGACCTCGACCAAAACGCCCGCTGGGCCGAATACGTCTACGACAACCCCGGCGTTGATACCGATCACGACGGTTATGCCGGAGAGTTCTGCTGGTCCTATGCCTGGCGGGATACGACCCCCGCTCTCCCCGGCGACAGCTTTATCGTCGACTCCCACAAGGTTTACTACAAAGGCGACTCCATTCCCGATTTCCGCACCGTCGCCCCGCCCCCGGCGCCGGTCATTCGGACGTTTCCCTCCTACGGCCAGATCATCATCCGCTGGAACGGCTATGACTCGGAAACGGCGGTCGATTTCATGACCGGGGAGAAATGTTTCGAGGGGTATCGGGTCTATATCGGCCGGGAAGACCGCCTGACCGATTTTGTCATGCTGTCGTCGTATGACATCGAAGATTATGTCATCTGGCAATACGACGACTTGCTCGGCGACTGGGTCAAACAGGGGCTGGCGGTGACTGGGGACAGTCTGCGGCTTCTTTATGGCCCCGATTTCGACCCGACCCAGTACGACAACCCGGTTCATTCGTTCACCGATCCGAACACCGGCAAATACCGTTTCTTCACCCCGCAGGACTGGAACGAGTCGGACCTCAGCGACCGGTTAAAAATCCACAAACTGTACCCGGAGGCTTCGAAGGACAACCCCGGAGACACCACCGAGGAAGGGTACTTGCGGTATTACGAATACGAGTACGTGATCGACAATTTGCAGGCCTCGGAGCCGTGGTATGTGTCGGTGACCGCCTTCAGCCGGGGATCGCTGGATGAAAACGTCGGCATCCTCGAAACCTCACCGTTGATCAACGTCGTGCGGGATTTCCCGTTGCCATCATCGACGATGGTGGTCAAAGAAGGGTTGGGGGTAATCGTCTATCCGAATCCGTATCGGGCCGATGCCGGGTATGCCCGCGATGGCTATGAGAACCGGGACCGGTTGAAACGGGTGGAATGGTCGCGGGAGGTTCATTTCGCCAACCTTCCGCCGGTGTGCAAAATTCGCATATACACCCTCGCCGGGGATTTGGTGCAGGAGATTGACCATTATTATCCCGGCGGTGGGCCGGGGTCGCAGGAGGAAACCTGGAACATGATCAGCCGGAACACGCAGTCGATTACCTCCGGCATCTACATCTGGAGCGTCCGTTCCGACCAGACGGAGCAATTGGGGAAGCTGGTGATAATCAAGTAAGATTTGAAATTACATTGGGTCGTCGTCATTGTTTTCATGGAAACGTCTCAGGGTCAAAAGAGAAAACCCACCCAGAAGGGTGGGGTACCCTATTTGAATCAAAATGAAGTTTGGTCATTAATACCGCTATTCGGGAAACGTGTCAGGCCGGTAAAGAAAACCCACCCTGAAGGGTGGGGTACCCCATGTTCGACCTATCATCCGATGGTTTCAATTACGGTATGGTCATTCTGAGCGAAGCGAAGAATCTCGGCATGTCCATCAACGAGTCCCTTCGCTTCACTCAGGGTGACAGGGGACTCGACAATAATAATCTGCCTGTCGGGCAGGGTGCGGGATGGCGATGAATAGTTTTATCTTGTCGCCGGGACGTGAAACCCTATATTGCGCCGTATCGATTCGGGAGAATACGAATGAAAAAGAATATCCTATCCACCGATAAGGCGCCGAAAGCGATCGGCGCGTATAGCCAGGGTGTCACCATCGAAAACGCCCGGCTGGTGTTCGTCTCCGGACAATTGGGCCTGGACCCGGCAACGGGAGCGATGGTCTCCGGCGGGGCGGCCGCCGAGGCGCGGCAGGCGATGAACAACCTTGGCGCCATCCTGAAAGCGGCCGGCGGCGATTATGCCTCCATCATTAAAACGACCATCTACCTGGCCGACATCGGCGATTTCGCCGCTGTCAACGAGATCTACGCCGGGTACTTTACGGCCGATTTCCCGGCCCGCGCCGCCTTCGCGGTCGCGGCGTTGCCTCGCGGCGGACGGGTGGAGATAGAGGCGATCGCGGCCCTGTAAACGACCATGACCCGCAACATCCGAATCTTTCTGACCACCGAGGGGATTCTATCGACCTGTCGCGGCTTTATCTTCCCCGTCTATGTCCTCTACTTCCGGGCGTTCGATGTCTCCCTGTTCGGCATCGCCCTTTTGGCGGCGGTGTTCGAGGCCACCGTCCTGATCGCGGAGATTCCGACCGGGATGTTTGCCGACCGCTTCGGGCGCAAGCGATCGGTCATCATCGGCTTCGGTTTCTTCGCCCTCAGCGGCGCGGCTTTTACCCTGTTTCGTTCCCTGGAGGGATTCATCCTCGGCGAAGTATTTTTCGGTCTGGCCGAGGCGTTCATCTCCGGAGCGGGGGAGGCGCTGGCGGTCGACTCGATTCCAGCCGCCGAACGAGATGCCGCCCTCGACCGGTTGTATACCTTCCGCAGCCGCATTCGGATAGGCCTGACGACGCTGTTCATGCTTTTGGCCGGGGCAGTGTTTACCCTTGATGCCCGGCTGACCTTCCATCCCGTCTTTTTCGGCGGGGTCGCCGGCATGGTCGCCGCGTCGTTTTTCACTCCCGAGCATACTCATGCGGTCGCCACTCGGCCGGATATCCTTGCTCCCCTCCGCCTGTTGTTCAAACGCTTGAATGCTGTCACCCTCCTGAGGGTGATTTTCGTCACCTCGCTGGTGGCCAACTTCTCCTTCGAGGGGGCTGATCAATACTGGCAGATTCTGGCCGGGGAATACGACCGGTTCCCGGTGGCCTATTTCGGGGTCATCACCGCCGCCGGCGCGGCCCTGGCGTTTCTGCTCGTGGGACAGGTGGTCCGTCGTTTTACCGGGACGCTGGCGCTTCCGGCCCTGGTTCTCCTGACGGCGGGCGCCGCCATTTCCGCCTTGCCGAACGTGCCCGCCCTCATTCTGCCGATCCTCCTGGTGATCTACTTCGTCGGCCGGGAATTGATCAACCCGCTATTTTCTGTCACCATCAATCGGTCCATCGATTCCGAGGGACGGGCGACCTTTTTGTCGGCCTACAATATGACCTGTTCGGTGGGAGAAGTAACCGCCGGATTGATCGTGGGGACTGTTGCCTCCGCGCTGGGAATCCCGGTCGTTTTCGTCCTTTGCGGGGCGGTGTTGGTCCTGTTCATCGTCGTCACGCTTTTCACGTCCGGTTCCCTGATGGAGCGACCCGTACGTGAACGAACCGCTTCGGCGGCCAGGTAGCCATCGAAAGGCTCTTTACTCCGGTGCCACATATTACTCCATATCTCCGCCGGTCGAGATAGCGCATTCCGTTGCCCGGCATCGCCGAAGTGAATACCAGATAAAGTTCGGCGGAAAACAAATGTTCAACCGATGGATTCGTAATAAGTTGAATTTCGGAAAAAGGACTTGACAAGCCGGCCGATTTGGTTTTCTTACCGTCTAACTTTTGAGCCGCTTTCGTGAAATCAGTCACAAAAACGGCAGGAGTCATAAGAAACATGCCAGCGGACTACAGCGTTGTTCTGGTCTTTCTCATAGCCGGCATCGCCATCGTGCTGTTCGTCTTTCTTCTGGCTCGATTGATTGCGCCGCATAATCCCTATAAAGTGAAAAATGAAACCTACGAATGCGGCGAACCGACCATCGGGACAAGCTGGATTCAGTTCAACAACCACTTCTATATTTTCGGGTTGATTTTTGTCATCTTCGATGTCGAAGCGATCTTTCTGTTCCCGTGGGCGGTTGCCTATAAATCCTTGGGGCTTTTTGCCTTGGTGGAAATGGTTATCTTCATCGCCATCCTCCTGGTTGGTCTGGTCTATGCCTGGAAGAAGGGAGCGTTGAAGTGGGTGTGATAAAAAAGCTCCCGGTCTATACCGAACATATCCCCGGCGGCGCGCTGGTGACCACCTCGGTCAACTCGGTACTTACCCTGGCGCAAGCCAAGTCGTTGTGGTATTTGTTGTTCGGGACCGCCTGTTGCGCCATCGAGTTGATGGCCACTGGGGCGTCGCGGTACGATTTCGACCGTTTGGGGATGATTTTCCGGGCCTCGCCGCGGCAGGCCGACATCATGCTGGTCGCTGGGACGATCACCCATAAAATGGCCCCGAGAGTCAAGCGAATCTACGACCAGATGGCCCAGCCCCGCTATGTCCTGGCCATGGGGGGATGCGCGATCGGTGGCGGCCCGTTCTATTACGACAGCTACTCCGTTCTCAAAGGGGTGGACAAGATTATCCCGGTGGATGTGTTCGTCCCCGGTTGCCCGCCTCGTCCCGAAGCGCTCCTGCAAGGATGCCTGGAGGTCGGCAAGAAGATTCGAACCCTGAAGATTGATGAATGGAGCTAGAGAGGGGCGGGGAATGACCAAAGCCGAACTGACCGCCCATATCACCGCCGGGTTCACCGGCCGGGTGCAGGTGCTGGAAAACAACCAGCCCGAGCCGTATTTCATCGTCAACCCCGATGATCTGGTTGCCTTTGCCCGGTATCTACACGATGATCCCGCCCTGCAGATGACCTTCCTGATGAACCTGGCCGGGGTCGACACCGGGGAACGGTTCGAGGTCGTCTATAGCGTCTGCTCCTATCAGTTGAAACATCGCCTCTTGTTCAAGATACAAATGCCCCGCGACAACGCCGAATTCGACACGGTCATGCAGGTGTGGCCGGCGGCCAACTGGTATGAGCGGGAAGTCTGGGAGTTGTTCGGGATGACCGTGCGCAATCATCCCAACCTGACCCGATTTTTGCTGGCCGACGACTGGAACGAGGGGTTCCCGATGCGCAAAGGATGGACGGGGACGGATTTCATTCCGCTGCCGGATCGAGGATGATGATGGCCGAAGAACTGCGCACCGAAGACATGACCGTGAACATGGGGCCGCAGCACCCCTCCACCCACGGGGTTTGCCGCCTGGTGTTGACCGTCGACGGCGAGATTATCCGCGACTGCGTGCCGGTGATCGGCTTCCTCCACCGGGCCATCGAAAAAATGTGCGAGAACCGGACCTACGCCCAGTGCATTCCGCTTATGGATCGGTTCGAATACTGCACCTCGATGTCCTGCAACTGGGCCTTCTGTTTGGCCGCGGAAAAACTGGGCGACATCAAGGTCCCTGAACGGGGTGAATATCTGCGGGTGATCATGGGGGAACTGAACCGGATCGCCAGCCACCTGATTTTTGTCGGCGTGACCCCCATGGACTGCGGGGCGTTGACGCCGTTTCTGTACACCTTCCGCGAGCGCGAACGGATCATGGATCTGTTCGAGATGACCTGCGGCCAGCGCCTGACCTACAATTACATCCGGGTCGGCGGCGTGGCCAAGGATATCCCGCCCGAGTTCATCCCCAAGTGCCGGGAATTCCTGGGCATCTTCGAGGAAAAGATCCGCGACTACGAGAAGCTGCTGGTGGACAATCCGATCTGGATCGCCCGCAATAAAGGGATCGGAATCATCACCCCGCAACTAGTGTACGACTACGCAATCTCCGGCCCCTCGGCCCGCGCCTCCGGCGTTAATTTCGACATCCGCAAAAACGATCCCTACTCGATCTACGACCTGTTCGATTTCGATATCCCCCTGGGAACCAACGGCGACAGCTACGACCGGTTCAACGTCCGGGTCAACGAGATGCGGCAGTCGGCCCGGATCGTCGCCCAGGCGCTGGACCAGCTCCCCGACGGAGAGATCCGCGCCAAGGTGCCGCTTAAGTTCAAGCCGAATCCGGGCGAAGTGTACAGCCGGATCGAGAATTCGCGCGGCGAGATGGGTGTCTATCTCGTCTCCGACGGCGGTCCCAAGCCGTTCCGCATGCGCGCCCGCGGCGGCAGCTATAATCATCTGCAGGCGGTGCCGCATATCGTCAAGGGACTGAAGATCGCCGATCTGGTGGCCATTTTTGCCTCCATGGACATCATCATGCCGGAGATCGACCGATGATGGAACTGGCGCCGATCTTCACCTGGATCCACGACCTGCTGCTGTCGCTCGGTCTTGGTCCGACCTGGACCGATCTGATCAGCCAGATCGGCCTGGCCGTGCTGGTCTTTTCCCTGCTCTGTATCGTGGCGCTGTTTCTGGTCTGGTGGGAACGGAAAATTTCGGCCCATATCCAGCAACGGTACGGCCCGATGATGACCGGCTGGCACGGCGTTTTCCAGACCATCATGGATGCGCTGAAGCTGATCCAGAAGGAAGATATCGTCCCGGCCGTCGCCGACCGGCAGGTGTTCTTCTGGGCCCCGGTGATCGTCTTCACCTGCGCCTTCGCCGCCTACATCGTCATTCCTTTCGGTAAGGGGCTGATCGTCTCCGACCTGAACATCGGCATCCTCTATATTATCGCCATTACCACCTTTACCATCATCGGCCTGTTGATGGCCGGATGGGGGTCCAACAATAAATACGCGCTTCTTGGCGGCATGCGTTCGGCGGCCCAGGCGGTCAGCTACGAGGTTCCGCTGGTGCTGTCGATCATGGGCGTAGTCATGGTCACCGGGTCGATGTCGATGAACGACATCGTCGCCGCCCAGTCGGGCTGGGCCGGCTTCCGCTGGAATGTCATTTTCCAGCCGCTGGGCTTCGTAATCTACGTCATCGCCGCCACGGCCGAGGCCAACCGGACGCCGTTCGATCTGCCCGAGGCGGAACAGGAGCTGGTGGCCGGGTTCAACATCGAATACTCGGGCATGAAATTCGCCATGTTCTTCCTGGCCGAGTTCGTCAACATGTTCACCGTCTCGGCCATCGCTACGACCGTCTTCCTGGGCGGTTGGAACGGACCGTTTCTGCCCTCGTGGATATGGTTTCTGGGTAAGACCTTGGCCATGGTGTTCCTCTTCATGCTCTTCCGCTGGACGTTCCCGCGGCTGCGGGTGGATCAGTTGATGGAATTCGCCTGGAAGGTGCTCTTGCCGCTGGCCTTCGTCAATATCATCTACGTTGGAGTGATGTCCCTATGGTTGAAGTGGTAAAACAGTTCGCCTCGGGGATCTATAATCTCCTCCTGGGGATGTTCACCTCCGGCAAGCACCTAACCCGGCACGCCATCACCGTGCAGTATCCCAAGGAACGGTGGGAAGTGCCGGAACGGTCGCGGGGGATGGTGGTCCTTCTGACCGACCACGAGACCGGCCGGCTCAACTGCACCGCCTGCCTGCTATGCATGCGCGGTTGCCCCTCCGGGGCGATCGATATTGAGGTGGAGAAGGACGAGAAGGGGAAACGGCACCTGAAGAATTTCACCGTCGATTTCCATCTCTGCTGTTTCTGCGGGTTGTGCGAGGAGGCCTGCAACTTCGCGGCCATCAAGCTGTCGCGGAAATACGAATTCCCCGAGTACGACAAGAAAGACCTGATTTACGACATACAGAAACTGCAGGCGGCGGGCCTGGATGTTCCCTACGAGAAGCCGGTCCGCAATAAGGTTGAACCGAAGACGCCGTCGGCGGCCCCGGCGGCAGCCGGAACACCCACGGCCGATACGCCGCCGCCCCCGCCGCCCCCGGCGGCCGAGGGGCCCACTCCAACCGAGGCCGGATGATGGAAGCGTTTACCTTTTACCTGTTTTCGTTTCTGATCATCGTCGCCGCGCTGGCGGTGGTGACCATGCGGAATATCTTCCATTGCGCCCTGTTCCTGATCCTCTGTCTGTTCTCGGTGGCCGGGATATACGTTCTGCTCCACGCGGAGTTTCTGGCCGCGGTGCAGGTGCTGATCTATGTCGGGGCGGTGTCGATTCTGATCATCTTCGCCATCATGCTGACCTCGCGGCTGGCGGGGCGGGATGTCCCGATGACCAACGAGCAGACCTTCCTTGGCGGATTCATGTCGCTGGTGCTGCTGTTTACGCTGGTCTATGCCCTCAAAGAGACGATTTTCCGCGTGACCGCGCAGGCCCCGGCTCCGCAGACGACTCTACGGATCGGGCAGATGCTGTTGACCGACTATGTCCTGCCGTTCGAGCTGGTTTCGGTGCTGCTGCTGGCCACCCTGATCGGAGCGATTATCATCTCCCGGCAGGAGGGGAATTGACCATGCAGTTGATGCATTATCTGACCCTGGCGGCGGTGCTGTTCTGCATCGGCTTTTTCGGGATTATCACCCGCCGCAATGCCGTGGCCGTGCTCATGTCCCTGGAGTTGATGTTCAACGCCGTCAATATCAATCTGGTGGCTTTCAACCGGTTCACCGCGCCCGACGACCTGGTCGGCCAGGTGTTTGCCGTCTTCGTGATCGTGGTGGCCGCCGCCGAAGCGACCATCGGATTGGCCATCGTCATTCTCATCTACCGGAATTGGCGCGGCATCGACGTCGACCGGGTCAACCTGTTGAAGTGGTGATATGCTGGACAAGGCGTTCATAATTCCGTTCCTGCCGTTGGCGGCCTTTGTCGCCATCGTCTTTTTCACCAACCGGCGGGAAAAACTCTCCTCCGGGCTGGCCATCGGGATGATGGGCGTGGCCTGGATCCTGTCGATCATCACCCTGATCCAGATGCTGGGCCATCATGGCGAGGAAGCCTTCCGCCTCCAGCAGGCCTTCGACGTCGTCACCTACCAGAATTTCCGCCTTGAGATGGGCGTGTTGCTCGATCCCCTGACGGCCATCATGCTGATCGTGGTCACGACCGTGTCGCTGATGGTCCACATCTATTCCGTGGGGTACATGCACGGCGACATCCGCTTCTCGCGGTTCTTTGCCTATCTGTCGCTGTTCACCTTCGCCATGCTCGGCCTGGTCATGGCCAACAACTTCTTCCTCATCTTCATCTTCTGGGAACTGGTCGGTCTGACCTCCTACCTGCTCATCGGCTCCTGGTATGAGAAGAAATCGGCCTCGGATGCCGGTAAAAAGGCCTTCATCACGACTAAGGTCGGTGATTTGGGCTTCATGGTCGGCCTGATGATGATGGGGATGTTCCTGGGGACCTTCAACTATATCGAGGTCTTCGACAAAGTCGCCGGCGGGGAAGTCTCCGGCGGGATTCTCACGGCCATGGCCGTTTTCATCTTTTGCGGCGCGGTGGGCAAGTCGGCCCAGGTGCCGCTGCACGTCTGGCTGCCGGACGCCATGGAAGGCCCGACCCCCGTGTCGGCCTTGATCCATGCCGCCACCATGGTGGCCGCAGGCGTGTTTCTGGTCGCCCGGTCGATGACCGTCTTCATGGCCAGCCCGACGGGGGCCATGGTCGTGGCCGTCGTCGGCATGGTCACCTCGATTTTCGCGGCCAGCATCGCACTGGTGCAGAACGACATCAAGCGGATCCTGGCCTTCTCCACATTGTCGCAGCTTGGCTATATGATCATGGCTTTGGGATTGGGCGGGTACACCGCCGGGATGTTCCATCTGATGACCCACGCCTTCTTCAAAGCCCTGCTCTTTTTGGGCGCCGGGTCGGTCATCCACGCCGTCCATACCAACGATATCCAGGAGATGGGCGGGCTGTCCGCCAAGATGAAGATCACCACCGTGACTTTCATCATCGCCTCGCTCTCAATTTCCGGCATCTTCCCGCTGGCCGGGTTCTGGTCCAAGGACGAGATTATCGCCACCGCCAGCCATCACCCGATTTTCCTGATCGTGTCGCTTGTGGTGGCCTTCATGACCGCCTTCTACATGTTCCGGCTCTGCTTCCTGACGTTTTACGGTCCGCCGCGCA
>JAAZOE010000392.1 GCA_012797915.1 Candidatus Zixiibacteriota bacterium
CGGCCGAATCGGCCGCGACCCGGGCCAAAGAATCGGCGCCGTGGAGGGAGGTATCCGGCGCATGAACCGCGCGGGTATACCCGCACGTATCGGCCACCAGCATCATCCGGTTGATATGGCTGTTGATTTCGACCGCATGGACTTCGGCGGCCTCCTCACCAAGCGCCTGCAACACATCGGATCCCCCTCCCGAGCCGAGCGACAGAAAGACGCAGGAGTCGAATTGATGCACGAGGTAATAGACGCTGATGCCCCAGGGGATGGTGTCGCCCTTGATGTCTTCCCATTTGCCATCGAACATGTACACCGGCGAGTTGGCGATATTGTCGATATTGAACCCCCGGCTATCGGGAGCGTATTCATAGAGTTTGAGTTTGGACATGGCGTCCCAGTGGGTGTAAATCACCGGGGCGCGTTCCTCACGCGGCAGCGACAACCACGAGGGGCCGTAGGGAGCCAGGATTATGGCAATCACGGCCAAAACGACCGGAACGACATTGGCGGCGCGGGGGGCAGTCAAAACCGACGCGGCCAATATCGGCAGGGCCATCAGAAACGCCGCCTGGGGCGTGCCAAACAGGTTCATGGCCCAGATGGCGGCCAAAACACCAAAGCCCGCTCCCAGCAAGTCGGCCCTGTACAGGCGGGGCATATCCTGATGGTTTTGCTTGAACAGCAGCGACAGGGCCATGCCGCCGAAAAAATAGGCCGACATGAGAATCAGAATCGTCAGCGCCAACTTCCCGATGGTCGCCCAGCTCGTGAAGAGAAGCGAGAAATCGGGAGCGATCAGAAACACCAGAGTCGGGCCGAAAACGGCGCAGAGGGCCGCCAGCGTCAGGTAGAGCCAGATACGGCCGGGACGGTTGAGCTTTTCGAACAGCCGAAGCGCCAGGCCGCCGAGGCCCAGGCCCAAAACGGCCAGCGACAGCACCAGAAAGGCGAAGGTATAGAAAAACTCGGCGGATAAAATCCGGGTCCAGGTCAGTTCGAGAGGGATGAGGGTGAGGGAGATGAGGGCGATGACGAGAGAGCCGTTTTTCTTCATGTCGTCCTTTTCAGCCAGAGCCAAAGCCGCGGTTCATTTCTCCTTTCGTACGGTTTGCGAGGGGGGGATGTTTCATCTTTCCGGTGACGCCCAGCGTACCTGCCCGGACTGGACCAGGACTCCGTCCAAAGTCCGCCACCGGCGGACGTCGGGCAGACTTTTGTTTCCGCAACGATAGGCGGACACCCGCTGCGCGTTCAGCGGGATGGGTCATCAATCTATGCTAAATGAAGTTATCCTCAAAAATATTGTTGACATTGGTTTATCATTGAGAATACCATAGAAGGTGCTTAATCCATCTTCTTGACGAAAAGCTGAGGGAAAAGCACAAGCGATTTGGGATGCGGGCACGGCAGCCCAAGCTATAAGAATATTTTTTTAAGACGGCCATAGTCTGAATAATGATTTCGTACGCCACCGCGTAGCTATCGGGAAGGAGGGCATTTTGGCACCACGGAAAAACACCGAACCTGATGTGAATCTATCCCATTTCAATCATAATTCCGACCGCCGAAGGCCGGAATACGGAAGGATGCAGGGCATGAATGTGACAAGTGGGCGGCACGCCCGCTCCGGCATTATCGCGCTCGCCTGGTCACTCCTGTCACTTTTAGTGATAGCCGCTATGGCCCCCTGTGTTTGGGCGGATACCCAACAATGCACGAATCTTCCCGCATACTATTGCGGAGGGTTATCGCCATCCACACCGATCGAAGATCGGTGCCTGCCGCGGGTCACGGGCTTATCAACCTATTTGGTACGGGTCGATACTATTACGGCGAGTCCTCTTCAAAAGCGGCTGACGTTCATTGTGACGCATGCGGGCAAGGGGTTTCATACGTATGGAGATCATTCTTTCGAGGTATCGGTGTATGCGCGCATTGATAGTTATGCCAAGAAAAACGCCGGCGGTTCGAGTTCCACGTCGGTCTTGCCCTGGGATGCTTATGCCGTTTGCGCGACAATCGGCGGTAGCAGCTGCTATTCGGTCACGGTAACTTCCAACAACCGTCAACTCAAGTTTTGGGCCCGGGCGTGGCAGAGAAACAGCCAGGGATATGATGAGTGCGGGTGTACGACGGACACCCTAAGAATCGATGATCCCATCAATTTATCTCCCGGCGCCTGCGACTCTCTTTTGATTCCCGGTGAGGATGAACTGGGGCCGGTTCCCTGTCAGGCGCAAATCGGCGATCCGATTAATGTCATGGACGGGAACATGTATATCGAGCGTAATGATCTGGCCCTTGGCTCGGACCTTGGCCTGCCGATTCTGCTGTCCCGTCACTATAACAGCTACGCTTTTGCCGACTCGAAAGCGATGGGCGCCGGCTGGCGCCATAGTCTGGAGTACGACCTCCGTCTCGATACCGCCTCCGGCGATTACACCCTGACCGAGGCCACCGGTCGTCAGATTCATATCAAACGGCACGATCTGGTGCAGGGGGCGACGCATCAAATCAGATACGACCTGCCTCCCGGCACTCCCTACAGGTTTACGTTGGATACGACGGCTGGGGTATGCATTCTTACCCGATCGGATGACACCAGATTATATTTCCGGGAGACCGGTGAACTGGATTCCCTCAAGGATCTGTCCGGCAACCCGACGCGGTTGTTTTACTCCAGTGACCAACCCGACTCCATCGTCAACAGCTCCGGGCGCGCGCTTCGGTTCGGTTATTCGGACAGCGCCTTAACAAATATCCGTTCATCGGACGGGGATACGCTCGTTAAATATGAATATGATGCGGCCAGCGGCCTACTCGGAAGAGCCACGTATGCCGACGGCTCCTTCGAAACGTACGCGTACGGAGACAGCGCGTATGATTCGGATCAGGTCGTTTCCACAAGCACTTCGGACGGCTTGACGAGACACTATTCCTACGACACCTCCGGCCTAGCCGAAAGCTATTACCGTGCCGACGGATTCGAAAAAGCTGATCTTGACTGGATACTTCCCCAGGCTCTTCCGTCGTGTTTGTCCGGGCCCCCGCCGGAGACCACCTATTGTCATGTCTCGATTCAAAACGGAATGGATTCGATCCTGTACGGCATTGTCCGGCCTTTCAACGGCTCCGCCCGTCAGGTGGTCAGCCGCGAAGACACCGACTGCGCCGACTGCGCCGTCAAGTACGAGTACGATGAAAATGGGATGAAAAAAGTCGTCACTTACGCCGACGGCACCGTGGACTCGATCTGGCACGATTCCCGAGGCAATGTCATCGCGGCGGCTCTGGGAGCGAATACGTCCGCCAAACAACGGTATACCTGGGATTATGACTCAACGTTCAACAGCCCCACCTATGAACAACGAACGAGCGTTGCCAAGACCGATGAATATAATAAACGGTACATTACTTATGATGCGCACGGGAATGTTACCAGGCTGGTGGAGACCGGTTGGAAGGATGCGACGCATGCCTACAATGACACCTCTTGGTGCAGCTACAATGCCGCCGGACAATTGACTAAGACTGACGGTCCTCGCAGGGACGTCGTCGATACGGAGAAATATGTATACTACAACAACGGCGATCTGCGGTATGAAATCGAGGCGAATGGAGATACGACCGAATATGGTCAACGGGACGAACTGGGCCACCGGACCTGGGTCAGGTCTTCAGCCGGCGATACGACGCGGTTTATTTTCAACGTTCGCGGCCGAATAACAGGGATCGTCCTTCAGGCCGGGACTTCCGATAGTGTCGTTCAGACTTTCACTTACAATGTCGACGGCGACCTCACCTCGTCCAGGCGTTCGGATGGATCCGGCCTGGCGATGTATTATAATTCGGCCGGTTACCTTGATTCGATCGTCGATCCTCTGGGATCGCGATACGCATACGAATATGATTCCCTCGGCAATGCCGTCAGTGAAAAGATATTCACCCGTGACGGCGTGCTACGCCGACAGACGGAATACACCTACGACGACCGGCATCAACTGACTCTAATCGCGGGCCCACACGGCGATACGACCAGATTCAGCTACTCATCGGTCGGAACAGTAGATACCGTGTGGGACGGTCTTTCTCATCGCACCGTATCTCGTATCGATCCTCTGCGCCGGGTGGTTGCAGCCGTTCAACCGAACTCCGGCGACAGCATCAAGACCGAATATCAGTATGACCTGCACGACAACGTCACGAAGGTCATCGACCCCGACGGCAACCAATATGTCTTCTCATACGACGATAAAGATAATGTCGTGTATGACAGCTGCGGTGTCACCGGCGTCACGCGCTACGGCTATGACGCCGCCGGTAATCCGGCTTGGGAGAAAAACGCGGCCGGTGATTCGATTGCCTTCAAGTACGATGCCTTGAACCGGCCGACCGGGATTCTGTATCCGGATTCCCAGAATGTCCGCTTTGTCTACGATGGCACCGAATTTCCCTACGGCATGGGGCGGCCGTATATGGACAGCACCGCCGCCTGCTGGGTCAAGTACCAATATGATTCCAAGGGCCGGTTGTACAAGGAGCTCCGCCGGTTCGCTCAGGACACGATGACCTATGCGACGTCCTATCACTACGACAAGAGCGACAATATCGATACCCTGACCTACCCCACCGGCCGGAAGGTGGCCTACACATATGATTCCGCGAATAACGTCGTACGGGTGCGTCTGTATTCCGATGGACAGTGGAAAATCCTGGCGGACAGCATCCGGTACGCGCCGTTCGGTGAAGCCGAGTCCTGGATATTAGGCAACGGAATCAAAGTATCGGTGGGGCTGGATTCCAGCTATCGCGTCGATTCTATAAGCACCAATCCCGATACTGTCGCCCGCATCCGGTACACACTGAATGCCGCCGACAACATTACCGGCATCACCAATGGCCTGGACAGCCTCGCCGATCGTGCCTTTGTCTATGACGATACCTACCGCCTGATTGAGGCCCGTAGCCGGGATTATCCCGACACTCTGCAGAAATATCACTACTGCCCAAACGGGAACCGGGATACGGTCATCTGCTACACCGACAGCACCGTTGACACATCCGTTTACCTGTACACGGACAACCGCCTGACCCAGGTCATCGGCTCGGTTGCCATTTCATTTTCATATGATGCTCTGGGAAATGTAACCCGAGTGGTCAAAGGGACCGATACCACGACTTTCCAATACAGCGACGCCGGCACGCTGACCGGGGTGGACAGCGGTTCCACCGCCTCGTACTCGTATGACAGCCGGTTCCGCCGGATACGGAAGGTGGTTGCCGGGAGTATCGTAACCAGGTATATCCCCGGCGGTGAGGGGCAGATTCTGACCGAATATGCTATAACCGGCGGTTGGAATCGCGACTACATCTATCTCAATGGGCAATTGCTGGCCAGGGTCGGTTCGGCGGCGGGCGAGGGGATTCAATATGTCGTCAACGACCAGCTTGGTACCCCGATGGCGCTGGTCGATTCGGCCAAGACTGTCCGCTGGCGGGCGAAGTGGTATCCGTTCGGCGAGGTCTATGCCGAATTCGTCTCGACCGACAACGATGTCCGTTTCCCCGGGCAAATCAGCAATGACGAAACGGGGCTCTATTACAACTGGCATCGCTATTACAGCCCGCAGTTTGGTCGGTATTACCAAGTGGACCCGATGGGGTTACAGGGGGGTGACTATAATGTTTACAGGTATGCCAACGGCAATCCGATAATGTATATTGACCCCTATGGATTGTACTCGTGGAGTGATTTTTGGTACGATGCAGGTCAATTTGGCGTTGGCTTTGGCGATGACGTCAGTCTTGGATTAACCAAGTTAATTCGGAGTTCGTCCTGGTACGGCGGCGACTGCTTTACCAATCAAGGCTCCACGGCCTATAAGTTGGGCGAATGGACGGGTGTCGTGGCAAGTATGTATTACGGCTATTTAAAAGGTATGATGGCAGTCTCCTCGCGGGCTGCAATTTATTTTGATTTGGAGGCAAAACGCGGGGGCCTAGAGTTCTCGCATTGGATTCCTGCCCGATATTTAAAGAAGTTGGGATATCACAAACTCGCAAGAAAACGGACAGTCTGGAACGGGAATTTCATAACTCGATCAGAGCATCTCAGATTAGATTCCCATGCACAGTCTAAGGGTATAAAAGGCAAGGCGCGAAAGCGGTTATTGCTGCCCTTTTATATTCGGCAATGGTATAGACTCCCTCTGCCTTATAGGGGGGCTCTGATTGGAGCTGGTTATGGCTTGATAGGGAGGCAACTCTACGATGAATGAATTCGACTACAAACCTGGTGTGATTGACCGTGTGATAAGAACGCTGGATCACCATATTGGCCGCTTGGTCGGCGCTTACCGACTCAGGGCCCTTGATGTTGTCGTGCTTAATAAATTCGCCAAGGCTCTGCCGGGGCCTGCTGCTAAGATACTTATGCAGCAAATGAAGATGTTCAATCATTGTCCCCGCTGGCGATCCCGTGCCGGAAGCGAATCAACATTCAGCTATTATCGGGGATTGGGATTTAAGGACATCGAACCAGCGTTGAGACTGAAATTCGATATTTCTCACCATATGCCCGTCGCCTCTGCCCGAATCAGCGCCCAAGGAGCAGGGTCGAATACCTCGGCACGGGTCGACCTTTTTACATTCGGCGGTGAATTCGAAAGCCTGAAATTCGATCTCTCTCCCAAAAAGATATTCGGTTCTTACAACCCACCGATTAACCAAGTCTTGATATCGGATGTCAAAGTGCTGTTCGACCCGATGAATCCGAATCCGTTTCCGACCTCCCCCAGCAATGATTTCGCTGCCCTGCCGGAATGGATTCAGTCTCGAATTGCCGGTTGTCCCGAAACTTCCGTGTCTACTCCCTTGTCGGCGGATTTACGGGACAAACTCATCAACTACTATGACCTGCCTTTCCCCGATGATTATCTCGACCTGGTGTCGGCGGCAGAATATGTGGGTTGTCCGGATTCTTTCGAAATTTATGGGTTGTCCAAAATCCCGCCATTCATGTCCCCCAGGTACTATATGTTTGTGTTGGGAGAGGTCTTTGGTGCGGGCATTCTTGCCGTTTTACGGAATGCTGCACCTGGCGTCTATTTTGTCGACCAAAATCTGGATCATATCGCGATGCACATGGGGAACTCGCTGAAAGTGGCGTTATACCGGGCACTGGATGAAGGTGAAGACAAGATAATCGAGACTTCGAAGGAGTATAACGAATGAATGCGTGACCGGATTTCGGAATGATGCGTTGGACAGACACTTAGAGGTGGTTGCGGAAATTTGGACAATTGATTAAGGTGGAGAAGAGAGCTATCCAGGAGGAATATGGACATGAAGAAGCGACGGGTCTTTTCTGCCGAGTTCAAGGCCCGGGTGGCGCTTGAGGCGGTCACCGGGGCCCA